>JAZSAA010000001.1:0-3902 GCA_045601625.1 Clostridia bacterium
CTTCATCAACCGGCTGCACGGCTCGGCCATCGTGAAGGCCAGCGACCGACCCGGCGTCACCCGGGCCAACCAGTGGGTGAAGGTCGGCCCGTTCCTGGGGATCCTGGGCACCCCTGGCATGCTGCCGCCCCGCATGGACGACCAGGAGGGCGCGAGGCTGCTGGCGTACCTGGGCTCCATCCGGGACGAGATCATGGACACCGAGGACCTGGCCGGGGGCCTGATGGCGCTGCTGAACGAAATCAGGCCCGAGGCGCTGAAGGCCCGCTACAAGCTGCCGGACGGCTGCGGCGACGCCCCCCACGAGCTGCTGGAGGGGGCCTGCAGGGGCCGGGGCTGGCTGCTGTCCGGCGGACGCTATGACACCGACCGGGCCGCCGCGCTGGTGCTGGACGAGTTCCGGGCCGGGAAGATCGGCAAAATCACGATTGAGAGGGCATGACCATGCAGACAGACAAGCCCCGCAGGAAGCGGGAGACCCCGGAGGAAAAGCTGCGCCGGCTCACGGAGATCGAGCGCGAGCTGTGGGCCCAGGGGCGCGTCATCGCCGGCATCGACGAGGTGGGCCGCGGCCCGCTGGCGGGGCCGGTGGTCACCGCCTGCGTGTCCATCCCGGCGGGCCGGCTGGTCATGGGCGTGGACGACTCCAAGAAGCTGTCGGAGAAGCAGAGCGAGGCCCTGTTCCCGCTGCTTATGGAGGCCGCGGACTACGCCGGGACCTGTTTCATCCCGCCGGAGGAGATCGACGACATCAACATACTCAACGCCACGAAAAAGGCCATGGAGACCTGCGCGGCGAACTTCTGCGGCGACATCATCCTCGTCGACGCGGTCCAGGGCCTGCGCCTGCCCTGCCCCGCCCGGTCCCTCATCCACGGCGACGCGCTGAGCTACATGATCGGGGCGGCGTCCATCGTGGCCAAGGTCACCCGCGACCGCTACATGATCGAGCTGGACGAAAAATACCCCGAATACGGCTTCGCCCGGAACAAGGGCTACGGCACCGCCGAGCACATCGCCGCGCTGTAGCGGTTCGGCCCCTGCCCCGCCCACCGGTGCTCCTTCATCCGGGGCATACTGGGGAAAGGGACATGAACCGGCGCAGCATCGGCGCCCAGGGCGAGGCCGACGCGAAGGCCTTCCTGCTCCGGAAGGGCGCGAAGATCCTGGAGACCAACTACCGCCGCCCCACCGGGGAGATCGACATCATCGCCCGACAGGGCAGGACGCTTCTGTTCGTGGAGGTCAAGCGGCGCTCGTCGCTGCGCTACGGAAGGCCTGCCGAGGCCGTGGACCGGCAGAAGCAGGCCCACATACTGCGCACCGCCCAGCTCTACCTCCAGGAGAAGGGCGTCGTCGATACCCCGGTGCGCTTCGACGTGATCGAGGTGTTGCCGGGGCAGATCCGCCACATCGAAAACGCCTTCGACGCCTCGGCGATCCAGTAAACGTTCGCGGGCAGGCTGTCCCATTTTTTTACGCGGGGACAGCCTGCTTTTTGTCCGGCTTTAAGCCATATTTAAGGTTCGCGGGTATAATTGGAGTTGTGAAAGGGCCGGAAGCCGTGAACTGCGGCGTCGCCCGCCCTCGACGAAAAGGAGGATGCAAAATGCTGAAGAAGTGGATCGCCACTACTCTCGCGCTGGCGCTGGCCCTGTCCACCGCCGGTTTTGCCGGGGAAGCGGTCTCCGACAAGGCGGCCATCGAGGCCGCGCTGAACCTGAAAAACATGGACCAGGAATGGACCTACAGCGCCGAGAGCGACGCCTGGACGCTGTCCGTGGTTACAGCGGTGACGAAGCCCGTGATCGCGGAGGAAGAGGGCGTGTCGGTTTGCGTGCCCGGGGCCTACGTGACCGGCATCGACACCGACGGCGACGGCGCGGCGGACGTCACCGCCCAGACCGCCGCCGACGCCGTGAAGGGCGGCCTGGTGATCGACTACACGGCCACCGTCACCAGCGCCAACGGCCAGACCTACACCGCGGCCACGGCCCCGGTGATCCTGAACACCGGCGCGGCGGGCTACGGCAATTCCACCAGCACCCCGGCCGCGGCCACCTACGCCGCCGAGGGCTACATCAACGTGGCCTGCGGCAACCGGGGCAAGCAGGACAGCGTCACCGACGAAAGCGGCGCGACCGTCTACACCGGCGACGCCCCCTCGTGCCTTACCGACCAGAAGGCGGCGACCCGCTTCGTGAAGTACAACATACTGCTGGGCAACCTGCCGGGCAGCGTGGACTACTGGGTGTCCACCGGCGGCAGCGGCGGCGGGGCCCACGCGGCCATGTTCGCGGCGACCTCCAACAACCCCGATTTCTACGACTACCAGATCGAGGTCGGCGCGGTGGGCGTGTACAGGAACGCCGACGGCAGCTACGCCACCACCGTCACCATCGACGGCCAGGAGGTCCCGCTGTCCGACGGCGCGTGGGGCTGCGTGGCCTACAGCGCCATCACCCCCCTCTACGAGGCCGACATGGCCCAGGCCATGGAGTACACCCTGACCACCGGCTTCAATTTCAACACCGATTTCCAGCAGATCCTGGCGAAGGCGCTGTCGGACGAATACATGGACTACATCAACGCCCAAAACCTGACCGTAGACGAGGCGAAGGTGGGCTTCGACCTGGACGGCGACGGCGCGCTGGACAGCACCGTGGCGCTGACCATCGAATATGATGAAGAAAAATACGCCGACACCAACGGCTACGGCGGCAGCTACCTTGACCTGTACCTGGCCGAGTTCACCGAGAACCTCCAGTGGTACGTGGACAACCTGGACTACGCCACCGACTGGACCTGGTTCGACGCCGACGGCAGCGCCCTGTCCGACGACGCGGTGGCGGCGATGACCACGGCCGACAAGGCCCTGGCCTTCGTCGAGGGCCGCTACGCCAAGGGCAGCTCCGGCGAACGGGGCGGCCGTGGCGGCATGGGCGGCGGCATGGGGCCCTCCGGCATGAACGGCGCGGACGACTTCAAGGGCGGTATGGGCGGCGGACGCCCGGACTTCGCAGACGGCGAAATGCCCGACTTCGCAGACGGCAATATGCCCGACTTCGGCGGCCGCGGCTTTGACAACGCCGGCGTGGCCCAGAACAGCTCGGGCGACGAGCTGGACGTGGGCACCCCCGAGGAGGGCACCACCCAGGCCGCGGGCAGCGGGGTCAACTCCAACAACTACGCCACCTACGACGACATGCTGGCCGCCTACCGGGCCGACGTGGCCGAGATCGAAGCCGGCGACGCCTACGGCAACAACCTGGTGGACCTGTACAACCCGCTGAACTACATCGGCGCGGACGGGACCGACGACCCCGCCTGGCTGCGGATCGTCTGCGGCGCGGTGGAGGGCGACATCGCCATGTTCAACTCGCTGAACATGCAGCTGGCGGCCCTGGACGCGGGCATCGACGCCACCATCGAATGGCAGTGGGACGGCGGCCACGTGCCCAGCGAGGTACTGGGAAACAGCCTGCCGCTGTGGGTGGACACGATGTACGGAGAGCACGTCAGCGGCGTGGAGACCACGAAGGCCGCGGCTGAGAAGCAGACTGCCAACGGCCCCGCCGAGGCCGCCACCGGCACGGACCTGTCCGACTGGGTGAATATCGACGATGAGGGCAATGTTTCCTTCACCCTCGCGGACGCCATGGCCTACCGCACCAGCCGCGCCAGCAAGGCCGTCCCCGGCTTCGACGTGATCGACTATGGCCAGGAGGACTACGTCTTCGGCGACAGCGACACCGACGCGAGGCACTGGAGCCCGTGGGTGCTGAAGGCGCTGGAGAAAAACCGGGATGCCCTGTCGGAGCTGTTTTAGCGGCACAACGCCGGGTTGTCCCAAAGAGCATTAACCTGCGAAGGATATTCAACTATAGGGGCGGCGTTGCGCC
>JAZSAA010000002.1:0-2348 GCA_045601625.1 Clostridia bacterium
TTCATATTGCGCAAAATTGCTTGTCTCAATAGCTATTTCAGCTTTGTGCTTTAACGAAACATTTACGTTTTCCTCAATCCAAAACCCATTGACAAAAGGGGCGGGAGGTTGTATATTATGTTCAGTCGTTAGCACTCGATGGCGTTGAGTGCTAACAGGCCGGAGAAAGTGAGAAGGGGGGAGCGCAGGATGCAATTGGACGAGCGCAAGTATCGGATATTGCAGGCCATCATCGACGACTACATCATGACGGCGATGCCGGTGGGCTCCCGCACGATCTCCCGCAAGGCCGGCGTCGGCTTTTCGCCGGCGACGATCCGCAACGAGATGAGCGACCTGGAGGAGCTGGGGTACCTGGCCCAGCCCCACACGTCGGCGGGGCGGGTGCCTTCCTATAAAGCGTACCGGCTGTACGTGGACCACCTGATGCAGACGGCGAAGCTGACCCTCGACGAACGGGAGCAGATGCACGAGCACCTGGTTTCCCGGTCGAAGCAGGTGGAGGGCGTGATCCGCAGCGCGGCCAGCGTGCTCTCCGACGCGACGAAGTACACCTCGGTGATCGTGGCCCCGAAGCTGGGCACGCTGCGCATCAAGCACGTGCAGCTGGTGCCGGTGGCGGAGCGCACGGCGCTGATGGTGATCGTCACCAACGCGGGGATCGTGAAGGACGCGGTGATCCGGGTGCCCGAGGGGCTGGACGCCGACGACCTGTATTCGATCTCCCGGATACTGACCCAGAGGCTGGCCGACCAGCCGCTGGAGGGCGTGCGCCAGGCCTTCGCGGACCTCCTGAGGAACGCGGAGCAGAACCGCCGGCTGCTGGGCGAGGCGCTGCAGGTGATCGAGCAGCGGCTGGAGCAGGGGGGCGACGCCTCGGACGTGATCGTCGGCGGCAGCGCGAACCTGCTGGAATACCCCGAGTACAGCGACGTCAACAAGGCCCGCAGCTTCCTTTCGGTGCTGGAATCGAAGGACACGCTGCGCAAGCTCCTGGGCCGGGAGGGGAGCATGGAGGTCACGATCCGCATCGGGCCGGAAAACCAGGTGCCCGAGCTGAGCGACTGCTCCATCGTCACCGCCAGCTACCGGGTGGGCGACCACTCCACCGGCACGCTGGGCATCATCGGGCCCACGCGCATGAACTACAACCGGGTGATCTCGGTGCTGGATTTCATGGGGCGGGCGCTGAGCGACGTGCTGAGCGAGTATAAATAGAGGCGGACCCCCTCCGACCCGTCTGCGCCGGGCCGCCGCAGCGCCGGAGGGGTTCTGCCCTCCCGAATAAATAACAGTGAGGATTTGACGATGAAGAAGAAGGACAAGGACAAGACCGCCCCCGTGGAGCCGGAGATCAACGAGGGCGAGGCCATGGAGGGCGAGGTTTCCCAGGCCCCCGAGGCCGAGACGGAGCACGTGGCCACCGCCGAGGAGTGGCAGGCCGCGCTGGAGCTGGCCGTGAAGCAGCGGGACGAATTCAAGGATTCCCTGCTGCGGGCCCAGGCCGATTTCCAGAACTTCAAGCGCCGCAACCAGACCGCCCGCGCCGACGGCTATGAGGACGGCGTGCGGGAGGCCATCGCGGCCATGCTGCCCGCCATCGACAACCTGGAGCGCGCCATCGACGCTGCCGAGAAGGCGGAGGACGAGGCCGCGAAGGCGCTGGCCGACGGCGTGAAGATGACCCTGAACACCCTGATGGAGTCGCTGAAGCGGTTCGGCTTCGAGGAGGTCCCCGCCCTGGGCGAGGCGTTCGACCCCGAGAAGCACAACGCCGTCATGCGCGAGGCGGGCGAGGAGCCCGGCAAGGTGCTGGAGGTGTTCCAGAAGGGGTACAGGGTGAAGGACAAGATCATCCGGTACGCGATGGTGAAGGTCGCGGTGGAGGAATAGGACGACACAGCCTTTAGCGGCGGATTGCCGCCGATACGGGGACGCCGCGAAGGGGTGCAGGATACGGAACCCCTCCGCCCCCTGCAGGGGCGCCGTCCACGGGCCTACCGGCCCCATCTCGCTGCAACGCCCGAAGGGCGTCCAGCGAAGCGTCCATACAGTCCACGGGACTGTTTTCCAGGCGCTCGATGCCCCTTTCAGGGGAGGCAAAACGGGATCACCCGATCCATACACGGTTTCGCGCCCGGTTCACGCAGGTGATAAAGCGCTTGACATAGATTTCAACGAACAAATTCGACAATATAGGAGGATATAAAAATGAGCAAGATTATCGGTATTGATTTGGGTACTACCAACAGCTGCGTCGCCGTCATGGAGGGCGGCGAGCCCGTCGTCATCGCGAACGCCGAGGGCGCCCGCACCACCCCGTCCGTCGTCGCCTTCTCCAAGAACGG
>JAZSAA010000003.1:0-3308 GCA_045601625.1 Clostridia bacterium
GTGGCGCATGCCCTTGGGGAACAGGGGGCGCAGGGGGCGGTCGATCAGGCGGCAGGTCAGTATGGCCTTCTCCGCGGGACGGCCCTCGCGGCGGTTCCAGGAGCCGGGGATGTGGCCCACGGAATACAGCTTCTCTTCAAAGTCCACGCTCAGGGGGAAGAAGTCGATGCCCGGGCGGGGGGTGTCGGCCACCGTGGCGGTGACCAGGATGCAGGTGTCGCCGTAGCGCACGAAGGTGGCGCCGCTGGCCTGCTCGGCGTACTTGCCGAACTCAAGGGTGAGCGTCCGCCCGCCCAGTTCCATGCTGTAGCTCTTGAACATTACATTGCCCTCCTTGGGTCTGTTTTCACTGTAGAAAATTCCCATGCGGTGTACAGACGCGCGCTTGCGGGCGGTTTTCCCGCATCCTGGCGTCCGCACACCGCCGTTCGCGTCAGGCGGAACCACCGGCGACTCCATTTCCGGTAATCCGCACAGCGCCGCCGCTCGGCAGGCCGATGCGGCGGCGCGACAGAACAAAACCGATGAATGCCAGCCGGCTTACTTGCGCAGGCCCAGCTTGGCGATCAGGGCACGATAGGCCTCGATGTCGGTGCTCTTCAGGTAGTCCAGCAGGCCACGGCGCTGGCCGACCATCAGCAGCAGGCCGCGACGGGAGTGGTGGTCCTTCTTGTGCACCTTCAGGTGCTCGTTCAGGTGGTTGATGCGCGCGGTCAGCAGCGCGATCTGAACCTCAGGGGAGCCGGTGTCGCCCTCATGGCGGGCGTAGGTCTCCATGATTTCCTTCTTATTGATCTCCATGTGTCTTTCCTCCTCAATCTATACGCCGCAAGCCGGGTGAACCGTCGGAGTCCTCGGCAGACCAGGCAAACGGTGGCGTGGTCAATGCACATTGCCACAAAATGTATTGTAGCACAGGCACAGGCCTTTGTAAACGGCAAAACAGCGGTTTTTCAGAAACTTCATATGCTGTTCAGGTCGTGGATGCCACATCCTCAATGTGCAGCAGCCGCTGGGCGTGCTCGGTCTCCCCCGCCTCCAGCAGCTGGCGGATACGGGTGGACGAGCACATCACGTCGCCGTCCATCACCGGGGGCACGATCTCGGCGCGGTAGCCCAGTTCGCCCGCCATGTGCCTGATCAGCGCCGCGTCGCCCCGGCCTTTCGCGCCGAAGGTGTAGTTCTCCCCCGCCACGATGGCCGCCGCCCGCAGGTCCCGGACCAATCCGCGCAAAAAATCCAGGGGATCGGTGGCACCGTATTCCGGGGTACACGCCTGCACCAGCGCCCATTCCGCGCCCAGGCGCTCGAACTTTTTCAGGTTCTCGTGCAGCGGCAGCAGCGCCACCGGCGCCTTCTCCGGGCAAAGGACCGACAGCGGGTGCCGGTCGAAGGTGCAGACCACGCTCTGGGCCTCCAGCGCCCGCGAAAGCGCCACCGTTCGGCGAATCAACGCCTGGTGGCCGATGTGCACGCCGTCGAACATGCCCAGCGCCACCACCGCCCGGTGGCCGGTAAAATCCCTCGCGTCGTAAATGATCTTCATCCATTCTCCCCCGGTTTGTAAAGCATGGCGCGGAACTTCACGTCCCCGTTGGGCTGAGGCGCGCCGATGCCCGCGAATTTATCGTTGAGGTAGACCCGCACCGCCGGCGCGTCCGGGGCCGGCCGGTCCAGCCAGCCGGCTCGAAGCGGATTCCCGTTCAGCACGGCATGGCGGCTGCGCTCCCCCACCCGCACCTCGGGCAAATGGGCAAGGGGCGCGTCCAGCGGGATCAGCGCTTCCTGGAGCCGCCCCCCGGCGGCCAGCGCGTCCACCTGTTCCGGTGACAAGGCGCTGTCGATGTGAAATATCCCGGCGGCCACCCGCTCCAGGGTGCGCATATGCGCCCCGCAGCCCAGGGTCTGGCCGATGTCGTGGCACAGCGTGCGGATGTAAACGCCCTTGCCGCAGGTGATCCTGAGCAGGTGCACGCCGTCCCCCTCGTCCCCCAGGTATTCGATGGCGTCCACCTGGCAGGGCCGGGGCTCCAGCGCCACCGATTCTCCCTTTCGGGCCAGCTGGTAAAGCCGTTTGCCGTCCCGCTTCAGCGCGGAGTACATCGGCGGAACCTGCAGGATATTGCCGGTAAACCGGGGCAGGACCTCGCGAATCTCCGCCTCCCCGGCATTCACGGGACACTCCGCGACCACCTGGCCCGTGGCGTCCTGGGTGTCGGTCTCGACGCCCAGTTTGACGCGGGCGACATAGACCTTCTGCTTGTCGATGATGTAGTCGAACAGCCGCGTGGCCGAGCCGACGCACACCGGCAGCACGCCGGAGGCCTCGGGGTCCAGGGTGCCGCCGTGGCCCACCGCCGTACCCTTGGGCAGGCGCTTGCGCACAAACACCACCACGTCCGACGAGGTCCGGCCCGTGGGCTTGTTGAGGTTCAGAAATCCATTCATAGACGATCCATTTCAGGGTGTCTCTAAAAACCATCGCGCCGTCCGGCGAGATGAATTCACGTCAGATATAACTTGCAAAAGACGTAGGCTGCCTGGCGGGTATTCAAGGTTTTTGCAAGTCGAAGATGGCTGAAATTCACCGCCCGACGGTGATGAGCGTTTTTTGAGGCGCCTTTCAGAGGGTTGTTTTTTCCAAAGCCTTGCGGATCACCGCCAGCGTCTTTTGCAGCGCGTCCTCCAGCGGCATGGTCAGGGTTACCCCGGCGGCGCAGTCGTGCCCGCCCCCGCCCAGCGGAACGGCCACCTCACGGGCCACATTGAAGGACTCCTTGGAGCGCAGGGACAGCTTTGTGCCCTCTTGCCGCTCAATGGCCAGCACCGCCACCTTCACGCCGATCATTTCAATCAGGTAATTGATGATGCCCTCGCTGTCCTCCCTGTCCGCGTCGCAGCGACGCAGCATCTCTTCCGTCAGCCGCGCCCAGGCCACCTTGCCGTCCGGGGAGACCTCCAGCCCGGCCAGCACCGTGCCCAACAGCCGGGTGCGGCCCAGGGTCCGGGTGCGGTACAGCGTCTCGGTGATCCGGTCCACACTCGCGCCGGCCTCGACGCATCGAGCCGCCGCCATGAAGGTCTGGGGACGGGTGTTGGAGTAATTGAAGTTGCCGCAGTCGGTGGAAATGGCGACGAACAGGCACTGAGCCATCTTCGCGTCCATCACGACGCCCAGCGCGACGATCAGGTCCACCGCCAGCTCCCCCACCGCCGCGGCCTCGCCGTCCAGCGCAAACAGCTGTCCAAAGCCCTCGTTGGTCTTGTGGTGATCCAGCACGCCCCGGAAGGGGCAGCTGTCGAACCGC
>JAZSAA010000004.1:0-3791 GCA_045601625.1 Clostridia bacterium
CGTGCTGCTGCTGGAGAAGCAGTGGAGCGAGAAGGGCCTGGAGCCGGACATCGAGCTGGAGGCGGTCACCTACCGGGGCAACGAGGAGATGATGAACCACGTATGGGTGAACCTGCTGAACAACGCCATCAAGTTTTCGCCCCCCGGCGGCACGCTGACCGTGCGGCTGATCCGGGAGGGGGACGCGGCGGTGTGCTCGGTGGGCGACCAGGGCCCCGGCATGGACGGGGACACCCGGCGGCGCTTCTTTGAAAAGTTCTATCAGGGCGACACCGCCCACGCCACCGAGGGCAACGGCCTGGGGCTGTCGCTGGTCAAGCGCATCGTGGACCTGTGCGGCGGCAGCGTGGCCGTGGACAGCGCCCCCGGCGAGGGCGCCACCTTCACCGTGCGCCTGCCGCTGGCGTGAGATTCGCGGAAATAAACTATGGACAATTCCGAAATGACATGTTACAATACTGTTATTACCCATGTTCAAGACATGATGACAGGAGGTTGCCCATATGAAGCTGAGATGGATCGCGCTTGTGCTCGCGCTGCTGCTGTTGGCGGCGCTCCCGGCCCTTGCCGAAACGCGGCTGCCGGATTGCTTTCAGATGGAGGAGGTCATTCGGCTCTACAACGACCAGCTGGTACAGTCGTTCCTGGCCGTCAAGCCCACGGAAACTGCCACAAAGGTGAGCCTTTACCGCACCTACGGCATGACGACGGAGGGCAACGAATACCGGTTCGGCAACCAGGACTACAGCGTGGCGCTCAGTGCCACCTTCCCGGACGGCGACATGAGCCTGTCCTACCCGCCCGCCGTGCTGGAGTTCACCGTCGCCAACAGCATCAACCTGTTGGACGCGCCGGTGATCAAGTCCGCCTTCGCCGGCATGATCGCCAGGGCGGACAGCAGCGCCGACCAGAAGGCGGTGCAGGACTGGATCACCGGCGCCACCAAGGACGGCGAGACGCTGCCCATGAACGGCTACACGCTGACACACACCCGCGGCAGCGACGGCCACACCTACACCCTGGCGGCCGAGGCGCAGAAGGGCACTGTCGCCACGCCCGAGCCCGTCGCCACGCCCAAGCCCGTCGCCACACCCAGGCCCACGGCCCGGCCCGTGCAGGATCCGGGATCCGGGCCGGACATTATCACCGAGCCCGACCCCACCCAGGCGCCCCCGGTCGAGGCCGGCACGCTGCTGAGCTGGAAGGGCTTCGAGCTGACCCCGCTGCGCACCGAGCGCTGGCGCTTTGCCAACGGCCGCCTGTCGCTGAGGGTGTACCTGAGCATCGCCAACCAGACCGGGCAGAAGCTGTCGCTGCGGGCGGAGGACGTGACCGTGGACGGCACGGCGCTGCCCACCGGCTACCTGTTCGACATCAAGAACGGTTACGTTTCCGGCCCGGATTCCGAGGACAACCTGCTGTTCTATCCCGACGGGAATATCACCGACGCCCTGTCAAAGGCCATACTCTACGGCAAGGAAATGACGATGAAGATCGTGCTCCAGGATACCCGGAAGCACGAGGACCTGTACATGGAGAAGGTCACGCTGGACCTGAGCGCGCTGCCGGACGAGACCACGATCGCCGAGCTCACCGCCACCCCGGCCCCGACCCCAAAGCCCACCCCGAAGCCCACCAAGGCCCCGGCGAAATCTTCCTACCAACCGCTGTTCGAGGGCGACAAGGGCGAGGACGTGCGCCGGATGCAGCGCAAGCTGATCGACCTGGGCTACCTCAACGACACCGCCGACGGCAGCTACGGCCCCCGGACCGCCGCCGCCGTGCGCGAATTCTGCGAAACCAACGGCCTGGGCTCCGCCTCCTACGCCTCCTCCGCCATGCTGGAGAAGCTGTACAGCGGCAGCGCCAAGGCCTATCAGGAGCCGTGGGTGCCCCTGGTGTTCCAGGAGGGCGCGCGGGGCGAGTGGCAGAACGCCAAGAGCAACCAGCTCAGCTTCCGGGCGAAGGTGACCAACACCTCGCGGACCCGCACCGTAAAGGCCTTTGAGTTTTACATGTACGCCACCGACGTGTGGGGGGACAAGATCTACGGCAGTAGCATCTACTACGGCACCTCGTCGAAGACCATCAAGCCCGGCCAGTCGGCCTTCAGCGACTACTTCCTGCTGCCCAACCGCAGCCAGATCAGCAAGGTGTGGTGCGGCGTCAAGAAGGTCATCTTCAGCGACGGCACCGTTCGGGAGAACAGCACCGTCGATTACGACAGCTGGACGATCAAATAGTTTCGGAGCCGGGAACAACTGCGAATGGGAGGAATGAACTGTGGACGCACGAAAGCTGATCGACTTTCTCAGGGTGATGGAGCGACTGAAGGACGCGCCGCGCCACTGCTGGACCACCGGCGGGCGGCGGGAGAGCGTGGCCGAGCACAGCTGGCGCGTGGCGCTGATGGCGATGCTGATGGCCGATGAATTCCCGGAGCTGGACATCGACCGGGTGATTCGCATGTGCCTGGTCCACGACATCGGCGAGGCCATCACCGGCGACATTCCCACCTTCGTCAAGACCGACGCCGACCGGGTGGTGGAGGGCCGCGAGGTGGACGCCTTGATCGGCGGCCTGCCCGAGCCCTGGCCCAGATGGCTGGGCGACCTGTTCGACGAGATGGAGGTCCTGCAGACCCCCGAGGCGAAGCTGTACAAGGCCCTGGACCGCATGGAGGCGATCCAGAGCCACAACGAGTCCGCGGTGGAGACCTGGCTGCCGCTGGAATACGAGCTGAACCTGACCTACGGCGAAAAGGACGCCGCCTTCAGCCCCTACCTGACCGTTCTGCGCGCCGAAATGCGAAAGGACACCGAGGCGATGATCGAGGAGGCGAAGGGGAAGGATCATTCTGATTTATCGAGCTGTGCTCAATAAATCAGAATTTGCCATCATCCCCAGCATCCACGGAGGAAAATACATGGACTACGACCTGCTACAATCCCAGCTCTCCAGCCTCGCGGAAGCCGACGGCTGGTATGTGCCGCTGATGGCGAACGCGGCGGCGCTGCTGTACGACGCGCTGGAGGATGTGAACTGGGCGGGCTTCTACCTGCTTCGGGAGGGCAGGCTGGTGCTGGGTCCCTTCCAGGGCAAGGTGGCCTGCATCCACATTCCCCTGGGCAGGGGCGTCTGCGGCACGGCGGCGAAACAGGACGAGACCCAGCTGGTGCCGGACGTCCACGCCTTTCCCGGCCACATCGCCTGCGACAGCGCCTCCAACGCCGAGATCGTCGTGCCCATCCACCAGGGCGGCCGGGTCGTCGCCGTGCTGGACATCGACAGCCCCGTCAGGGACCGCTTTACAGAGGCGGACCGGACGGGACTGGAGGGATTCGTCAGGGTGTTGGAGGACGAGCTGGAGTTGCGATCAGACTGAACTGAGTGGTATGACGGCCGTTCTATACCCTTAATCAGTTTATGCGCTTGCCGCGATAAGCCGCAGACCAGCGACCCGTGGTATGTGTAACGGCGGCGCTGGCGCCGCCGTTACACAGCGCCTGCTTTCACTTCTGTCACATCGATACTGATACTAATCTCAACCCAAACCTATACAATCCTGCGGAGCCTTTTCCGCCATACCGGCGTTGAAGCCCCTTAAGTCGGATCGTAGCCATGTCGTTCTGTGAGCCAAGGAGTTGTTACCAGCAGTTGTCTTCCTAAGACCGCTTGGCCTCCGACTTTGCCTGCTTTCACTTCTGTCACATCGATACTGATACTAATCTCAACCCAAACCTATACAATCCTGCGGAGCCTTTTCCGCCATACCGGCGTTGAAGCCCCTT
>JAZSAA010000005.1:0-4214 GCA_045601625.1 Clostridia bacterium
CGCCTGGCCTTCAAGCAGCTGACCACCGCTTCCCCCGTGCTGCTCGAGCCCATCTACCACGTTGAGGTGGACGTGCCCGACGCCAACGTGGGCGACATCTACGGCGACATCAGCAAGCGCCGCGGCCGCATCCTCGGTTCCGAGAAGGTGGGCGACCTGCAGCGCGTCATGGGCGAGGCCCCGCTGTCCGAGATGTTCAAGTACGCCACCGACCTGCGCTCCATGACCCAGGGCCGCGGCTCCTTCACCATGCGGTTCGAGCGCTATGAGGAGGTCCCCGCCAACGAGGCCAAGAAGGTCATCGATGCCTACAAGGCCGAGGAAGAGGACGACGATTAATCCTTATCAATACAACGCGAATACCCCTTCAGCCTACTGGCTGAAGGGGTATTCGTCTTTATTGGATTTTAACGCCCCCGGGCGGGATTCTCCCTTGACCGCGTCGCCCTGGGATGCTATAATCATTAGCATGTTAATGATAAACCTGTTAACGATATGAAAGGAGAAGAATCGTGGGTTCAGAGGAACAGGAGCGCGCATTGATGATCAAGGAGGATATCGACGCGCTGATCCATACGATGCGCCTGCATCACCGGGTGGTGGAGCGTCGCATCGACGGGCTGGGCGTACACCACAGCCAGCACCGCATGCTGATGCGGCTTTCCGGCCTGGGCCGAAGCGTCTCCCAGCGGGAGCTGGCCGACGCGATCGACGTCAGCCCCGCCTGCGTGGCCCGCATGCTCAAGCCGCTGACCGCCGCGGGGCTGGTGGAAAAGGCGGGCGGCGCGGACGGGCGCCGCAACGAGATCAGCGTGTCTGACGCCGGCATGCAGCTGGTGGAGGACAGCAAGGCGGTGTTCCGGCAGATCGGGGAGCAGATGTTCGAGGGACTGACCGGAGACGAGCTTCAGACCCTTGGCGGACTGCTGGATAGGCTGAAGGAGAATCTTTCAAATATGGACAGGGGCGGGACGGGGGAAACGTCTCCCGAACCGGTGGAAAGGAGCTGAACGCGCCCGATGAAATGGTCCAAATATGTCAAGCCCTACTGGAAGTACTTCATACTGGGCCCGCTGTGCATGATCGTGGAGGTCGTGGGCGAGATCGTCATGCCCAAGCTGTACTCCCAGATATTGAATGTGGGCGTCGAGACCCATAACGTGGGCTACATCGTGCTCACCTGCCTGCTGATGATCCTGACGGCGGTGCTGATGATGGGCGGCGGCGTGGGCGGCGCGTACTTCGGCGCGAAGGCGGCGGTGAACTTCGCCTCCGACCTGCGCCGGGACGTCTACGGCAAGGTGCAGGACTTCTCCTTCGCCAACATCGACAAGTACTCCACCGGCTCGCTGGTCACCCGCCTGACCAACGACATCACCCAGCTGCAAAACTTCGTGAACATGATGCTGCGCATGTTCCTGCGCGCCCCCGGCATGCTGATCGGCGCGCTGATCATGGCCATCGCCATGAACCCCCAGCTGGCGCGGGTACTGGCCGTGACGATACCGGTGATCCTGATCGTCGAGTTCGTGGTCATTCGCACCGGTTTTCCCCGGTTCACCATCATGCAGGAAAAGATCGACCGCCTGAATTCCCGCATCCAGGAGAGCCTGACCAACATTCGCGTGGTCAAGTCCTTCGTGCGGGAGGAGCAGGAGGACCAGAAGTTCCGCGAGGCCAACAATGACCTGAAAAACGCCGCCCTGCGGGCGTTGAATGTGGTCATATTCATGCTGCCGCTGATGATGCTGCTGATGAATTTCACGTCGCTTGCCGTGGTCTGGTTTGGCGGCAAGCAGGTCATCGCGGGGGACATGCCCGTGGGCGACTTCTCCGCTTTCCTGACCTACATCACCCAGATCCTGATGAGCCTGATGATGCTGTCCATGCTGTTCATGAACAGCTCCCGGGCGCTGGCCTCCTCCCGCCGCGTGAAGGAGGTCATGCTGGAGGAGATCGACCTGTCCGACGCGCACGCCGCCCACAAGGACGCGCGGGTGCGGCGGGGCGAGATCGAGTTCCGCCACGTCTCCTTCCGCTACTACAAGAACAGCGAGCACAAGGTCTTGAACGACATCAGCCTGAAGATCGGCGCGGGCCAGACCGTGGGCATCATCGGCTCCACCGGCTGCGGCAAGACCACGCTGGTGTCGATGATCCCGCGCCTTTACGACGTGGACGAGGGACAGGTGCTGGTGGACGGCATCGATGTGAAGGACTACAGCCTGTACCACCTGCGCGAGGGCGTGGGCATGGTGCTGCAAAAGAATGTGCTGTTCTCTGGCACCATCGCCGACAACCTGCGCTGGGGCGACGAGAACGCCACCGAGGCCGAGATGACCGAGGCGGCGAAGAGCGCCCAGGCCGACGGCTTCATTCGCTCCTTCGCCCAGGGCTACGAGACCGAGCTGGACCAGGGCGGCACCAACGTCTCCGGCGGCCAGAAGCAGCGGCTGTGCATCGCCCGCGCGCTGCTCAAGCACCCGAGGATACTGATACTGGACGACTCCACCAGCGCCGTGGACACCGCCACCGAGGCGTCTATCCGCCAGTCGTTCCGCAACGAGCTGAAGGATTCCACCAAGCTGATCATCGCCCAGCGCATCTCGTCGGTGCAGGAGGCGGACATGATCATCGTCATGGATGACGGCGCCATCACCGGCGTGGGTACCCACGACCAGCTGCTCGCGTCCAACAGGGCCTATCAGGAGATCTACCGCTCCCAGGTGAAGGAGGACGCTGAAAAATCGAACAGCGCCGACCGGGGGAAGGAGGCGAACCTCTGATGGCGAGAAACCTTGAAACGCTGCAAAAGCAGTACAACAACACCGCCGCGGCGTCCACCCGCGGCCCGATGGCCGCCACCAACAACTTCAAGGGCAAGCCCGCCCATTCCATGGACACCATCCGGCGCATACTCAACTATGTGGGCAAGTATAAATACCGGCTGGTGCTGGTGGTGCTTTGCATGCTGCTGAGCACCGGGGCCAGCCTGGCCGCAGGCTACGTGCTGCGCCCGGTGATCAACCACATCGCCGACGCCTCCACCTCCGCCGCCGACCGGGTCGCCTACCTGGCCATGATGCTGGGCGTGATGGCCGGCATCTACCTGATCGCCGTGTTTGGTCAGCTGATGCAGTCGAAGCTGATGATCGGGGTGTCCCGCAACGCCATACAGAGCATCCGGGACGACCTGTTCACGAAGATCGAGCGCCTGCCCCTGCGCTTCCACGACAACCAGACCACCGGCGAGCTGATGAGCCGCTTCACCAACGACGTGGACAACATCGGCCAGATGCTGGACCAGTCGCTGATCAGCATGGTCTCGGGCGTCATCAACCTGGTGGGCACGCTGGCGATGATGATCTATACCAACATCTGGCTGACGATGATCACCCTGGTGTTCATCCCCATATTCATTGCGGGCAGCCGGTTCATCATCGGCAAGAGCCGCAAGTACTATTCCGCCCAGCAGGCTGCCCTTGGCGCGGCCAACGGCTACATTGAGGAGTCCGTGGCCGGGCAGAAGGTGGTCAAGGTGTTCAACCACGAGGCCGAATGTGTGGCCGAGTTCGACCAGCTGAACGACGACCTGCGCCACAAGCAGGAGAAGGCCATGTTCTTCGGCGGTATCATGGGCCCGATCATGGGCAACACCACCCAGATCAGCTACGCCCTCACCGCGGGCATCGGCGGCGCGCTGTGCGCCCTGGGCCGCTTCGACGTGGGCGGCCTGGCGATATTCGTCAACTATTCCCGCCAGTTCTCCCGCCCGATCAACGAGATCTCCCAGCAAATGGCCACCATCTTCTCGGCCCTGGCCGGCGCGGAGCGCGTGTTCACGATGATGGACCAGGAGCCCGAGGCCCTGGAGGCGGGCAAGGCGGAACTGCCCGAGCGCCTGGAGGGCCATGTGATCCTGGACGACGTCAGCTTCGGCTACGTGCCGGAGAAGACGGTGCTGAAGCACATTAGCCTGTACGCGAAGCCGGGCCAGAAGATCGCCTTCGTGGGCTCCACCGGCGCGGGCAAGACCACCATCACCAACCTCCTGAACCGGTTCTACGACATCGATTCCGGAAAAATCACCATCGACGGCATCGACATCATGGACATGCCCAAGAGCTATCTGCGCAAAAACATCGCCATGGTGCTTCAGGACACCCACCTGTTCACCGGCACGGTGATGGAGAACATCCGCTACGGTCGGCTGG
>JAZSAA010000006.1:0-3401 GCA_045601625.1 Clostridia bacterium
ATGAACCCGGTGCTGGCCGACCAGATGGGCATGCTGGCCACCATCATCAACGCGCTGTGCGTCCAGGACGCCCTGCAGCGCCTGGGCCGCAGGGCCACCGTGTTCACCGCCCAGGAGATGACCCGCTTTGCCGAGCTGTACCGTGCCGACAAGGCCGTGGCGGCGCTGGTGCGGGGCGAGGTTGTGCTGCTGGCCGGCGGCAGCGGCAACCCCTTCTTCACCACCGACACCGCCGCTGCCCTGCGCGCGGCCGAGCTGGGCGCGGACGCCGTGTTCAAGGGCACCACCGTGGACGGCGTGTACGATTCCGACCCCCGGAAGAACCCCGACGCGAAACTGATCAGGGACATCACCTACCGGGAGACCATCGAGAAGGGCCTGAAGGTGATGGACACCTCCGCCTTCCAGCTGTGCCTGGACCAGCGCATCCCCGTCATCCGCATCTTCAACATGGACGACCTGGACAACGTGCTGCGCGTGGCCAGGGGCGAGGACCTTGGTACCGTGGTGCACCTGTAACGGTTTTCATGACGCAAAGGGCCCACGCCGTTCTTTCCGGCACGGGCCCTTTGCGTCAGGAAAACCGTTACAGGTGCACTACGGTGCCGATGTCCTCGCCCCTGGCCACGCGCAGCACGTTGTCCAGGTCGTCCATGTTGAAGATGCGGATGGCCGGGATGCGCTGGTCCAGGCACAGCTGGAAGGCGGAGGTGTCCATCACCTTGAGGCCCTTCTCGATGGTCTCGCGGTAGGTGATGTCCTTGATCAGCTTCGCGTCGGGGTTCTTCCGGGGGTCGGAATCGTACACGCCGTCCACGGTGGTGCCCTTGAATACGGCGTCCGCGCCCAGCTCCGCGGCCCTCAGGGCGGCGGCGGTGTCGGTGGTGAAGAAAGGGTTGCCGCTGCCGCCGGCCAGCAGCACGATCTCGCCCCGCTCCAGCGCCGCCAAGGCCTTGTCGGCCCGGTACAGCTCGGCGAAGCGGGTCATCTCCTGGGCGGTGAACACGGTGGCCCTGCGGCCCAGGCGCTGCAGGGCGTCCTGGACACACAGCGCGTTGATGATGGTGGCCAGCATGCCCATCTGGTCGGCCAGCACGGGGTTCATTTCGTCAGTGAAGCGACCCCGCCAGATGTTGCCGCCGCCCATCACAACGCCCACCTGCACACCCAGGTCGGCCAGGTCTGCGATGGCCTTCGCCGCGCGGTCCACGCGGGCGGCGTCGAAGCTGTGGGAGGCGTCGGCGGGGGAGAAACGCTCCGGGGCAAGGGTCTCGCCGCTGAGCTTGAGGATGATGCGCTTGTACATGTGTTATCGTCCTTTCGGTGATTGTCGTTTCATGCGGTTAGGGGTTTGGTGAGGGTATTTCTGTTCTATCGGGGAGACGGAACCCCTCCGCCGCTGCGCGGCACCTCCCCTTTCAGGGGAGGCTGTTGGAGTCACGGTGCTGATAGATAGCCTCCCCTGAAAGGGGAGGTGGCCCCGCCACAGGCGGGGTCGGAAGGGTTCCGTCTACCGGATAAATCAGTAATTGATTGCGTAATAATTACGCCGTCTTTGCGTACTCGTCGTCGGCATACCGCCGGCGGGTGGCGTCGATCTCGTCGTAGGCGGCCACGAAGGCCTCCACCACTTTGGGGTCGAACTGGGTGCCGCTGCAGCGCACGATCTCATCGTAGGCCTGCTTCGGGTCCCAGGCGTCCTTGTAGCTGCGGCGGCTGGTCAGGGCGTCGTAGACGTCGGCCACGGCCACGATGCGGCCCTCGGGGCTGATGTCCTGGCCCGCCTCGCCGTTGGGGTAGCCCTTGCCGTCGTAGCGCTCGTGGTGCTCCAGGGCGATGGTGCGGGCCAGAGTCATGGTCTCGCCCTCCACGTTGTGCAGCAGGTGCTCGCCGTAGCCGGGGTGCCTCTTGATCACGGCGAATTCCTCGTCGGTCAGCCTGCCCGGCTTGTCCAGGATCTCCGAGGGGATCATCAGCTTGCCCAGGTCGTGCATGGTGGAGGCGAGGCGCAGGTTCTCCACCGCCTCCTCCGGCATGCCCATCTGTCTGGCGATGATGCGGGAATACTCGGACACCCGGCGGATGTGCTGGCCGGTCTGCTCGGACTTGCCCTCGGTGATTTCTGCCAGGGAGACGATGACCTCCTCCTGGATGCGGCTGGTCTCACCGGCCTTGTCCTGGAGGTACGCGCCGTATTCAAAGATCAGCGCGAAGAAGCGCATCAGCAGGACCATCAGCACGCCCAGCACCGGGTTGACAAACACCAGCAGCAGCAGCCCGTAGGAGCCCCGCCGCATGCGCCGCGCGGTTTCGGCGGAAAAGGGCTGCTTATCCTCGATGATGCCGGAGATCAGGCGCTCGAAGAAGCGGGTGTAATAATAGAGCACGACCAGCGACAGCAGCGTGATGAACAGCTCGATGGCCTTGCGGTAGACCTCCTCCATCGAGCCGAAGTCTGCGACCTCGGACAGGAAGCTGAAAATGGGGCTCTTGCCCAGTACGCTCTCGATGTCGCTGATTTTGCCATCGAAAAACCCGGCGAACAGCGGGGCATCCATGGAAAAGACCGCGATCATCTGGACGATGGTGACGACCATCATGACGATCACCAGGACCTTGGCGACGATGGCCACGACCCTGAGCATTTTGGCGACCTGGATCAGCTTGTTTTTGACATCGTTCATAAAAATACCTCGGATGGACGCATCGGAAACAAACCCGAAAAAAAGGGAACGTGCCAGCACGTTCCCTTTGAAGTTGTCGATTACTTCTTGCCGATCTGCTCGGCGACCTCGGCGGCCAGGTCGGAGACCTTCTTCTCCAGGCCGTCGCCCATCTTGTAGCGGGTGAAGGCGGCGATCTTCATGCCGGGGACCTTCTTCTCGATCATCTTGCCCACGGGGGTCTCGCCGTCCTTGACGAAGACCTGCTCCACCAGGCACACTTCCTGGTAGAACTTGTTGATGCGGCCCTGGACCATCTTCTCGATGATCTTCTCGGGCTTGCCCTCGTTGCGGGCCTGGGCAGCCAGGATCTCGGTCTCGTGGTTCAGGTGCTCGGGATTGACCTGATCGCGGGTCACGTACTCGGGGGCCACGGGGGAGGCAGCCGCGATCTGCAGCGCCACATCGTGCACGACTTCCTTCACGGCGTCGTTGACCTCGGGGACCTCGGCCTTCACCAGCACGCCAACCTTGCCGCCCATGTGGATGTAGGAATCCACATAGCCGTTCTCGCCGCACTCATAGCGGGCGAAGCGACGGATGCTGATCTTCTCGCCGATCTTGGCGGTCTTCTCGGTGATGACGTCGGCCACGGTCTGGTCGGTGTCCAGGTACTTCTCGGCCATCAGGGCGTCCACGTCGGCGGGGTTGCCGCGCACGATCTGCTGGGCGATGCCG
>JAZSAA010000007.1:0-6678 GCA_045601625.1 Clostridia bacterium
TGTCGTACAGCTTTTTGCCCTTGCACAGCGCTAGCTCCAGCTTCATGCGTCCGTCCTTCAGGTACACGCTCAGCGGAATCAGCGCCAGGCCCTGCTGCATCACGCCCTGATGGGCCTTGCGGATCTCCGCCTTGTGCATCAGCAGGCGCTTGGGGCGCAACGGGTCGGTGTTGAAGTAGCTGCCCTTCTCGTAGGGGCTGATGTGCATGCCGTACACGTACATCTCGCCGTTTTTCACCGCGGCGTAGCAGTCCTTCAGGTTGCACTTGCCCAATCGAATGGACTTGACCTCTGTGCCCTTCAGCTCGATGCCCGCTTCCCAGGTCTCAAGGACGAAGTAATCATGCCGGGCGCGGCGGTTCTGCGCGACGACCTTGACGCCCTTTTGCGGCATAACGGCTTCCCTCCCTGCTGTGCGATCGTTTCATAGACCCGCGTATGCTATTATACCACGGCGCGACGGGTTTGTAAACCTCCCGGCGAGGCTTTTTTTGTGTCCGGGATTGACGGACGCGCGTCCGCGGGATATAATGATATTGTTATCTCATGTCGGAATAAGGTCCTTCGACTCTGCTCAGGATGACAGGCGCGATGGCACCATTATATACGAAGCAAGGGAGCTCCTACGCAAAGAACAGTATAACGTCATGAATTGGAGGCCGGGATGCATATGCTGAGCGATTACCTGATCGTGGAGAAGTCGGCGCTGCCGGATTATTTCATCAAGGTGGTGGAGGCCCGCCGTCTGCTGGAATCCGGCGCGTACACCCAGGTCATCGACGCCGTGCACGCCGCCGGCATCTCCCGCAGCACCTATTACAAGTACAAGGACAAGATCCTCGAGCCCAGCCAGCTGACGGTGGGGCGCAAGGCCTCGCTGATGCTCCAGCTGAACCACCGGGCGGGAATGCTCTCAAAGGTGATCAACGCGGTCTCCGGCTGCAACGCCAACATACTGACCATCACCCAGAGCCTGCCCATCCACGGCAAGGCCAGCATCATGCTCTCCATCGACCTGTCCCAGCTGAGCAAGGGCATCGACGCCATGGTCAGGGAGCTCACCGCCATCGACGGGGTGGAGCAGGTGCGGCTGCTGGCGCTGGAATAACATTGTAATTCAATAAGATCCTTCGCTTCACCAGTATGACACCGATACGTTTGTCATCCTGAGCGATGTAGGGGCGCCGTAACGGCGCCCCTACATCCGTTTTATACAACAATATGATCGTGAAACAAGTCCCTATGTTTCATCCTTCAATATCGCCTCACGCCAGCAGCATCCTGTCGTTGTCCAGCTTCCTTCCGCTGGCCTCGCGGAATTTTTCCAGCAGGTCGTTGACGGTCAGCGAGGCGCGTTCCTCGCCGGTGGTGTCGAACACGATCCTGCCCGCGTCCATCATGATGGTGCGGTTGCCCAGGTCCAGGGCCGACTGCATGTTGTGGGTGATCATCAGGCAGGTCAGGCGGTTCTCCGCCACGATCTTCGTGGTCAGGGAGAGCACCTTGTCCGCCGTGCCGGGGTCCAGGGCGGCGGTGTGTTCGTCCAGCAGCAACAGCTTCGGCTTGCTCAGGGTGGCCATCATCAGCGTCAGCGCCTGCCGCTGGCCGCCGGAGAGCAGGCCCACGGGCTGCTTCATCCTGTCCTCAAGGCCCATGTCCAGCAGGGCCAGCCGGTCGCGGAAGGCCTGCTTTTCCTTCTTCCCCGCCGTGCTGAGCCATCCCCCCTGCCCTGCGGCCAGCACCAGGTTTTCCTCGATGCTCATGCCGGGCGCGCTGCCCCGCATCGGGTCCTGGAACAGGCGGCCGATGATTCTCGCGCGCTTGAACTCGGGCAGCATGGTCACGTCCTCGCCGTCCAGCACGACGGCGCC
This sequence comes from Clostridia bacterium, assembly GCA_045601625.1. GTDB lineage: Bacteria > Bacillota > Clostridia > Christensenellales > Aristaeellaceae > UBA2862. The sequence goes on from JAZSAA010000007.1 coordinate 1,872, forward strand.
CCTGTCCACGTAGAAGCTGCCGCAGATGGCGTTGAACAGGGTGGACTTGCCCGCGCCGTTCGCGCCGATGATGGAGACAAAATCCCCGCTGCGCACCCGCAGCGTCACGTCGTTGAGCGCCACGCGAGCGTCCGGCGTACCGGGATAAAAGGTCTTGCTGACGTTCAGCAGCTTCAGCATCGTGCGTCCATCGTTTTCATTGACCGGTTTCATCGCTCCGCCCCCGCCTTTCCGAATTTCGCCGCCAGCTGCCGCTTGAACAGCGGGAATTGCCCCTTCAGGTATGGCCCCGAGATGGCGATCACCACGATGACGGAGGAGATCAGCTTCAGCATGAACGCCGGGAGATTGAAGCGCAGCGCCACGGTATACACCAGCCGGAACAGGAACGCGCCGATCACCGCGCCCACCGCCCGGAGCGGGATGCTCCTGCGCCCCATGAACACGCCGCCGATCAGCAGCGAGGCCAGCGCCACCGTGACCATGCCCGAGCCGATGTTCACATCCACCGACTTCTGGCTCTGGGCCAGCAGGCATCCGCTGAGCGCGGTGAAGCTGTTGGAGATGCAAAGCCCCACGGTGGTGGTGAACACCGGGTTGATGGACGAGGAGCGCACCATATCCGGGTTGTCGCCGGTGGCCCGGATCGCGAGCCCCAGTCGCGTGCGCAGGAACAGGGAAAGGAATACGATCACTGCCGTTACCGCGATCAGGCCAATTACCAGGGTATACTGCGCGCCCAGGAAGGTGCCCTTCAGCGCATCCTTCAGCATGGTGAACACCGTGGCCGTCTTGTTCATGTTCAGCAGCGACGAGCCGCCCATGATCCAGATGTTCACGGAGTACAGGCCGGTATTCACGATGATGCCCGCCAGCAGGCTGTTGACCCCCATGCGGGTTTGCAGCGTGGCGGTGACGAGGCCGGAGAGCACGCCCGCACCCATCGCCGCCGGGATGGACAGCCAGGGATGGCCAGCGATGACCACCACCGCGCCCACCGCCGCGCCCAGCGTAAAGCAGCCGTCGGTGGACAGGTCGCAGACGTTCAGCATCGAATAGCTCAGAAACAGCGCAAGGACCGTGAGGGCGTTGAACAGCGCCAGCTCCAGCGCCGTCTGCCCCAGGCCCAGGATCATCGATAAGGACATGGTCGTTCTTCTCCCGTCGTGTCGGTTTGACGGGGAATGGAAAATCCGGGATTTCCCATTCCCCGTTGATTATATCTTCAGAAGCTCTCCGCCGTCTCGATCCCCTGCACCCTGGTGCAGTAGGGCGCGAACGCCTGGGAGATAGCCTCGAAGTCCAAGCCCAGGGCGGCGCAGGTCTCGGTGTTGATGGTGGCGGTGCCGTTGTCGAAGGTCATCACCGGGGTGGTGGCCGGGTCGGCGCCGTCCAGCAGTATGGCCGCGATCATGTTGGCGGTCTCCACGCCCAGGTTGGCGTAATCCACGCCGTAGCCCAGGAACGCGCCGTTCAGGGCGAAGGAATCCGCGCCGGTGTAGTGGGGAATGCCCGCCTCCGCCAGGGTCTCGTAGATGGACAGCTCGGCGGTCATGATGGTGTTGTCGGTGGGCGTGAAGATGGCGTCCACGCCGTCGGCCACGGCGGCCTGGGCGGCCAGCTGGACCTCACTGACGTTGGTGCCGGTGTACTCCTTGTAGGCGACGCCCTTCTCATCCAGGAACGCCTTCGCCTCGGCGATGGGCGTGGTGGAGGCGTCCTGGCCCACATCGTAAAGCAGGCCCACCGTCCTGGCCTCCGGGTTGGCAGCGAGGATCAGGTTCAGCACCGCCGAGGTGTCCAGGTAATCCGAGGTGCCGGTGATGTTCGCGCCGGGGGCCTCCAGCGATTCCACCAGCTCCGCCGACAGCGGGTCGGAGACCGCGGCGAACACCACGGGAATGCCGTTGTCCTCGGTCATGCCCTGCATCTGCATGGCCACCGGGGTGGCGACGCCCACCATCAGGTCCACCTGATCGGCGATGAAGTTGGAGATGATCTGCTGGATCACGGAATTGTCGGCGTTGCCGTTGTCATAGTTGACCTCGAAGGTGACGCCCTTCTCCTGGCCGATGGTCTCGAGCCGGGACTGGATGTTCTCGACGATCTGGTTCAACGAAGCGTCGTCCACGTAGTTGCAGATGCCCACCTTGTAGGCAGTTCCCTCGGCCATGGCCGCCATGCCAAGCAGCATGGCCAGCGCGACGATTGTGCAGATGATCTTCTTCATGGGTTTGACCTCCTGAATGGTATTCTTCACAGTGGTCGGGACGAAAAACGCCCCATATCCCGACTGGGATATGAGGCGGAAAAAACTTTCCGTGGTGCCACTCACATTGATCTTGCGATCCACTCTGTCCGTACCATCATACGGCGCGGATTGATAACGGGTCCGCATTCCCGTCCCTCCATACTGGCTTGCGCGTTCCGAAGGGCCCTGAAAAGTCCATTCAACGCATCCGTCATACCGCATTCACACTGTCGGCGGCTCTCTGGGATGACCGCAATTGCGTCTACTTCTCTTTTCTACCCGGTTTCTGTGAAGTTGAGCCCATTATAATGCATGATTTTTCACTTGTCAATCCCTTTCCCAAATTATTTTTTGTAAAACGTGTTGCATCGTTCGGTTTTTGACGTTCATAATCCGCGGGCAAACGGCGCATACTATCCACAAAACGCATCAAAAAAGGAAAGGGACCACCATCATGAACAGGCAAAACATTCCCCCGGCGAATCCGGCCGCGGACATGCCCGCCCAGATTACCGAGATCCGCCTGCCGCTGCGCTCCGGCGGGCACAATCTCCGCAGCGAACGGGAGGTGCGTCCATGAGCCGCCAGCCCTTCACGCCGGACCAGTATCACGAGCTGGTCTCGAAGCTCACGCCGCCCTCCCGCATGCTGCGGGGCTACTGGCGGGCCTTCTGGGTGGGCGGGCTGATCTGCTGTCTGGGCCAGGCGCTGACCCTGTGGGCCCAGCGGCTGAACCTGGGCGAGGTCACCGCGCCGATGTTCACCACCAGCTGCCTGATCTTCCTGGGCACCACGCTGACGGGCTTCGGCGTGTTCGACCGCATCGGCAAGTACGCCGGGGCGGGCTCGGCCATACCGGTGACGGGCTTCGCCAACTCCGTGGCTGCGCCGGCCATCGAATTCCAGCGGGAGGGTGCGGTTATGGGCGTCGGCGCGCGGCTGTTCACGCTGGCCGGGCCGGTTCTGGCCTACGGCATCGCGGCGTCGGTGGTCGTGGGCGTCGTCTACTGGCTGGTCAGGGGGTGGGTGCTGTGAGCCGCACGGGAGGACAGACCTTCGTCTACGACCATCCCCCTGTCATACTGTCCCACGCCAGCATCGTCGGCCCGAAGGAAGGCCGCGGCCCGCTGGCGGACTGGTTCGACACGGTCCTGGAGGACGACATACTGGGCCAGAAAAGCTGGGAGCTGGCGGAGATGGAGATGGTGCGCCGCTGCGCGAAGGACGCCATGAACCGGACGGGCCTGTCCGACGAGGATGTTCAGGCGATGCTGGGCGGCGACCTGAACAACCAGATCATCGCGTCCTCCTTTGCCGCGCGAACCCTGGGTATTCCCTTCATCGGGCTGTACGGGGCGTGCTCCACCTTCGTGCAGGCGCTGGTGATGGCCTCCGCGCTGATCTCCGGCGGCTACCTCGAAAACGCCCTGTGCGTCGCCTCCAGCCACTTCTGCACAGCGGAGCGCCAGTTCCGCTTCCCGCTGGAGCTGGGCACCCAGAAGCCGCCCCAGGCGTCCCGCACGGCCACGGCCTGCGGGGCGGCGCTGCTCGCTTCGGAACGGGAAGGCGACGCCCTGTGCGTCACCTCGGGCACCGTCGGCCGGGTGATCGACCTGAACATCACCGACGCCAACCACATGGGCGCGGCCATGGCCCCTGCGGTGTTCGACACCATCGCCGCCCACCTGTCGGACACAGGACGCGAGGCCGGGGACTACGACCTGATCGCCACAGGAGATCTGGGCTGGATCGGCCGGGAGCTGCTGCTGGCGCTGGCCGACGCCGCGGGCGTCGAGCTGCCCCCGGAGAAGCTGATCGACTGCGGCGCGAGCCTGTATTATCGGGAACAGGACACCCACGCCGGCGGCAGCGGCTGCGGCTGCGTGGCCTCCGTCAGCTGTGGGTGGCTGATGAAGCGCCTGGAAGCCGGCGAGCTTAACCGGCTGCTGCTGGTGGGCTCCGGCGCAATGCTCTCCCCTACCAGCAGCCAGCAGGGCCAGAGCGTGCCGGGCATCGCCTTCGCCGCGTGTATAGAGAGGAGCAAGTCATGAATACCCTGTGGATGTTTATAAAGGCCTTCGTGGTCGGCGGACTGATCTGCGATGTGGGGCAGCTGCTCATCATGCGCACCAAGCTGACCAATGCCCGCATACTGGTGCTGTTCGTGGTGTCCGGCGTGGTGCTGACGGCGGTGGGCGTCTACAAGCCCCTTGCCGACTTCGCCGGGGCCGGGGCGACGGTGCCGCTGACTGGCTTCGGCTATTCCCTGGCCATGGGCGCCATCGAGGCCGTGAACCGCTACGGCCTGATCGGCGCGTTCGTGGGCGGCATCACCCGCACCGCCGCCGGCATCACCGCCGCCGTGATCTTCGGCCTGCTGAACGCGCTGCTGTTCAAGCCGCACGCGAAGCCGTGAAATTCTGATTTGTCGGGCTGACGCCCGTTTGAAGGGGGACAGGTCCCCCTTCAATACATCCTCCTCAGATTTGCCTGAAATCCTGCGGATTTCCGGGCGGCAAATCTGCAAGGTAGCCTTTTTTGCTCTGGTCGACAGGC
>JAZSAA010000008.1:0-3719 GCA_045601625.1 Clostridia bacterium
AGTCAGTTTCGGCCGAAGGCCGAAACCGCGGATTTTCAAATTGAAAATTTGAAAACCGCGCCGCTTGTACCGCCACTAAATACTAACCACTAAATACTAAATACTCAAATTCTGATTTATCGAGCACAGCTCGATAAATCAAAATTTGCATCATCCCGTAGCGACGCCGATGCGGCGCCCGCCCTGCACCTGCGCAGCGAGTCCTTCAGGGCGTCGCAATGGCATTCTATTCAAATGCGGGGGCCGCCGCTACGAGCGACATTCGCGTGTCAGCCAGCTGTACCTGTTCCCAGTTACTGAAAAATATAACTGAAAATGGGGCCATATAACACTCGACATCCCGCCGGGAAAGTGATATTATAAATGTGAACGGCAAAGGCGATACTCGCCGGATTGTTCGTGTATAGCGCCCTTGAACCCGAATTTGAAGCCGTTACGGCTTTGAATAATACCTTTAAGGAGTTGCGTCCCATGAAGAAAATAGCATCCCTGCTCATCGCGTTCGTCCTGGTCCTGGCCCTGATCCCCGCCATGGCGGAGGGCGAGAAGATCGCCGTCATCTGCGATCCCGTCGGCGTGAACGCCTTCCTGACCCAGGTCGTGGAAAAGGTCGAGGAACTGGCCGGCACCTACGGCTACGAGTATCGCATCCTCGAATGCCCCGACACCGACAAGTGGCAGGCCAGCTATGACGCCGCCGTGGCCGAGGAGTACGACCTGATCCTGGGCGTGGGCTGGCAGTCCGCCGAGTACGCCGCCGCCAAGGCCGCCGAGGTGGGCGACAGCATCCGCTTCGCCGTCATCGACACCGACGCCGGCAGCGACAGCGTGGCCTCCTACAGCTACAACGAGGAGCAGGGCGCTTACCTGATGGGCGCGATGGCCGGCTACGCCTTCCCCAACGAGACCAAGTTCGGCTACATCGGCTGCTTCGAGGGCTCCGGCTCCTTCAAGTATCGCTGGGGCTTCATGGAGGGCCTCAAGTCCGTGGTGCCCGACGCCCGGATCACCTTCAACTACACCAATTCCTACAGCGATCCCGCCCCGGCCTACGACTTCGCCAAGCAGCAGCAGGCGAAGGGCTGCACCTACATCTTCGGCGGCGCCGCGGCCTGCAACGAGGGCATCTTCAACGCCGCGCTGGAGCTGGCGGAGGAGGGCAAGGCCATCTACTCCATCGGCCAGGATACTGACATGACCCGCGAGGAGAACCCCTACATCCTGTCCTCCCAGCTGAAGGAGACCGGCGTCACCGCGGGCATCATTATCGACGCCTTCTTCGCCGGCACCCTGGAGAACGGCCTGCACGTGCTTGAGATGAAGGACGGCGCCATCGGCGCGACCCACGTCACCGCCGACGGCATCTTCCGCAACAGCGACATCATGACCGACGAGGTCATCGCCCAGTGCAAGGCCGTGGCCGACGCCATCGCCTCCGGCGAGCTGGTGCTGGAAATGCCCGCCTCCGAGGACGAGTACACCTTCCCGATCTTCTGATTCAGGGGAAAGAGCAAAACGGCCCTTTGGATGATCCAAGGGGCCGATTTTCAGTGAAGGCGCGCTACAAACGCTCAAGGAGTTTTCGCTATGGTTTTTGAAATGAAGCACATCACCAAGACCTACGACGAGGTCGTGGCGAACGATGATGTCAGCCTGCACCTGAACCGGGGGGAGATCCTCTCCATCGTGGGGGAAAACGGCGCGGGAAAATCCACGATCATGAAGATACTCTACGGCCTGGAACGGCCCGATTCCGGCGAGATCATCGTGGGGGGCCAGCCCCGGCGCTTCCACAACCCCTCCGACGCCATGGCCGTGGGCATCGGCATGGTGCAGCAGCATTTCATGCTGTTCGACCAGATGACCGTGGCGGAGAACATCGTGTTCAAGAACGAGCTGAAAAGGGGCCTGTTCATGGACATGAACCGCACCGTGGAGACCGTGCGGCAGATCTCCGAGCGCTACGAGCTGAAGATCGACCCGCTGGCGCGCATCGCCGACTGCCCGGTGGGGCTGCGGCAGCGGGTGGAGATATTGAAGATACTCTACCAGAACGCCGAAATCATCATCTTCGACGAGCCCAGCGCCGTGCTGACGCCGCTGGAGGTGGACGCGCTGCTGGAGACCATCCGCGGCTTGGCGAAGGCGGGGAAGAGCATCGTGCTGATCACCCACAAGCTCCAGGAGGTCATGGCCGTCTCGGACCGGGTGTACGTGATGCGCCAGGGGAAGGTGGTGGCCGAGCGCATGGCCGCCGACACGAACATCGCCGAGCTGGCCATGCTGATGGTGGGCCACCCCCTGGCCAGCTACCAGATCGACCCGCCGAAGCCGGGCCCGGTGATGCTGGAGACGAAGGGCCTGCGGCTGATGGACAACGGCCGGGCGCTGCTCTCGGACATCAGCCTGCACGTCAGCGCGGGGGAGATCGTGGGCATCGCCGGCGTGTCCGGCAACGGCCAGAGCCACCTGATCCGCTGCATCACCGGCCTGGAGAAGGCTACCGGCGGGCAGGTGCTGGTGGCGGGGAAGGACGTGACGAACCGGTCCGTGCGGGAGATCCGCGACGCGGGCCTGGCCCACATCAGCGAGGACCGCTACGTCTGGGGCAGCGCGCCCGACGGCACCCTGGAGGAGAACGCGCTGATGGCCAGGGAGGACGAGGCGCCCTTCAGCCGCCGCGGCATCATCCGGCCAGGCGCCATACGGGATTACGCCCGGAAGCTGATCGGGGACTTCAACGTGAAGGCCTCGTCCCCGACCCAGAAGATGCGGGAGCTCTCCGGCGGCAACGCCCAGAAGCTGATCGTGGCCCGGGAGATGAGCCTGGACACCCCGGTGCTGATCTGCTGCGAGCCGACCCGGGGCATCGACATCGGCGCGATGGAGGCCATCCACAGCCGCATGCTCCAGCGCCGAGAGGCCGGAACGGCCATACTGCTGGTGTCCTCGGAGCTGACTGAGATCATGAGCCTGTCGGACCGCATCTACGTGATCTTCGAGGGCCGCATCGTCGGCGAATTCCAGCGGGGCGGCATGGACGACAGGCGTCTGGGCCTTTTGATGGTAGGGGGGTCGATCGAGCATGAACAATGAGCGCAACTGGAGGCGGACGCTGCTGGGGATCGTCGATACCGTCACCCAGCCGCTGATCGCCGTGCTGATCAGCTTCCTGCTTGGCGCGGTGGTGATCCTGGTCATCGGCAAGAACCCGCTGCTGGCCTACGGCGAGATGATCCGCGGCGCCTTCGGCAAGCAGGTCTACCTGATGAACACGCTCAAGCGGGCCACGCCCATCATCATGGGTGGCCTTGCGGTGTGCGTGGCCTGGCGCAGCGGCTACGAGGCCATGGGCGGCGAGGGCCAGATGATCCTCGGCGCGGTGGCGGCGGCGCTGGTGGGCTACTACCTGCCCGTGCCGGGGTGGCTGCGCATCCCCGCGGCCATGCTGGCGGCGGCGGCGGCCGGCGCGCTGTATTCGGCGCTGTCCGGCTGGCTGTTTGAAAAGTTCGACGTCACCTTCGTCATTTCCACGCTGATGATGAACTACATCGCCAACTACTTCGCGGCCTACCTGTGCAACTACCCGCTGCGGGACCCGGAGGCCAACGTCTACCAGATGCAGAACGCCCAGACGGGCAAGCTGCCCGCGGAGGCCACGCTGCCTGCGATCATGAAGGGCTGGGTGCACTGGGGCTTTGTGCTGGCGGTGGCTGCGG
>JAZSAA010000009.1:0-18146 GCA_045601625.1 Clostridia bacterium
TTAGCCGCCCTGGCGGGTCGGGGCGCCGGCGCTTCCATTGATGAAACGGCGGTGCGGCCGCGGGCGGAACGCTTTGCGGGCCTCTCCACGGCCATGCCATCGCCGCTCACCACGTCCTCACTGAAGGGGTCCCGGACGGGCCTCCGGGCCTCCCTGCGGGCAGGCCTGGACGGTACATTTTCGAACACACGTTCTTCTTCTCTGCGGGTCCTCCGGGCTTCGCTCAGGCCGCCCACATAGCGCACCGCCTGGCCCATGCGGCCCGTGGCCGTCACCAGCAGCACCGCCAGCAGCAGCGTGGCGATGAATCCGCCCGCGACGCCCAGGTTGTGATAAAGCGGCCAGCCCAGCAGCGCGCCAATCGCGCCGCCGCCCTTGCCATAGCCGTAGGATTTTGAAACGAAATTTGCAAAGGTCTGTATGGTCATGCGCTCCCGGCATATCCGCTCGGCGGAAAACAGGTGCACCGCCGTGAACAGGCACACGAACAGCAGCGCGTCACAGGCAATCACCAGCGGGGAAGGCCGCCTGCCCCTCGCCGATCCAATGCACAGCACGCCGATCCAGGCCAGGATCAGCGGCAGCACGAAGGCCACGTCGCCGCCCAGGGCGCACATGATATTTTTGATCGCGCCCATGCTGGTCCCCGGCTGGGGCGAGGCAAAACAGATATACAAAAGCAATATCGCCACGCCGAACAGGGCCACCGCCGCCAGTATCTTTCCCGGCACGTTGGCGCCCCGGTCCCTGTCTTCAAATTGTCTCTTGTTTACCGCTCTCGCAGTCATTTAATCAATCCCCCATTTTTTTATGCCGTGCCCTCGACGCAAAACTCCCACCTGTCCTTGATTTAACGGGATCAGATGGGGTTTTGTCACGATTTTGTCCAATTACAATCAGCCGCCCACCAGGCTCGTCACAAACTTGTTGACGTTCAGGAAATCCATCTGCATCACATAGCTATACAGAGCTGAGCCGGTTCTCAGGTTGTCGGCGAACTCGGGAGAGACGATCTGCACGATCGTAGGCACCAGGGACAGCACCAGCACGACGACCACCAGACCGCGGGCCAACCCGAAGATGCCACCCAGCAGCCAGTCAAAGCCCCGCACCAGCGGAAAGGATATCACATGATCCAGCAGGTTGACCACCAGGCATACCAGCACATACAGCGCGATGAAGCACAGCAGGAAGGCGATGACGTTGAATACCGCCTGCCAGATGGTCTGGTCCAGGTAGTCCGCCAGGGTGTTGATGCCAAGGCGCTGGAACATCTGGGCCCGCACGTTGGCCTCAAAGGCTTTGGAAATCACCGCCAGCTTGTTGGAAACGGACGCGATGGCGCTCTGTATCGCCGATTCACCGCCGGCGATGACCTCCGAAACCGTGCTCACCGCCTGGGTATGCGTTTCAAAGAAATTTTCAGGCTCCAGATACTGGTTCAGCACCGCCATCAGCGTCTGGTTGGACAGCGCCAGCTGGGCCACCTTTGGATAAAGCCTCTGCGCGCCAAACCACGCGCCGACAAACCCGGCGGTGGTCAACAGCGATGTGATAAAGCCCCGGTACATACCCGAAATCAGGTAGAACGCGAGGATCACGATGATCGTGATGTCCAGCAGATTGAGGTTCATCGTTCATCCCCCTTTGAAGGAAGTTTCCCCTTGTCGTATAACATACCCATTTTTTGCCTCTTCATGCGCGCGAACTACGACAGGTTCAGAATATAGATGATATTGCCGCTGCCCAGTATGGCCATGTTGTCCGAGGTCACGCCGTACACCTTGTCAAACTGCATCGGCAGGGCGTAGGCCGTGACCTTTTGGCTTCCCCGGGTGGCGATGGACACATATCCCTCCGTGGAAAAGCCGTATACGCGGTCGTTTCGCGCGATCAGCATCTGGCAGCCATAGGGCATGCGCACCTGCTGGTCCAGGTTGGACCGGACCATGCGCACGTCCTGCATGCCCGATCCGGAATCGTACTGGGCGTTGGGCACGAAGGCCATCAGCGGGTCGTCCTGAACCTGCTCCTCCAGCGCGGCCATATACCAGCCGTACACCTTTTTGCGACGGGTCCTGTCCTCCTTGCCGGTATAGTCGTAGATCTTCAGGAAGGTATCGCCCACGCAGCAGAAATACGAGGATTGGAAAACCACGCCGTACATCAGCTGTTCATTGTCGTGGATGGAGCCCACCATCTCCTTGCCCGGCCTGTAGGTGTTTACCGTACAGCTGGGCACGGTGCCGCTGGTATCCAGGCTCATCACCCATAACAGCGAACCATTTGAAAAAAAGCCGTATTCGATCACGGTCTGGTTGGTGAGGGTGATGTTGTTCACCCTCCGGCCTCCCGGCTCCATGAGGACAATCGTGCTGTTGTATTCCGGCCCCAGCAAAACGGCGGTATAGCGGCTGCCGACGCAGGCGGAGAGCACATCCGTTTCCATCGCGCCGCTGTAGATGGGCGTGCCGTTCTGGCTGTCGATCACCGTAAACGATGATTCCGACCAGGCGGCGACGCCGTTTGCGCTGGCCCGGAAATCGGCGTTCCTGCCGATGAGGTAGGACCACTTAATCTTACCCTCCGTCGTCACGGAATAGATATAGCTTCCGTCGTAGTATACAAATCCGTCGTTCACCACATCCAGCCCGAGATTGTTTGACAGCTTTACAGCCTTATAGTCGTAGGAGCTGCGATGGGTGATATTGCTGATGATCCGTCCGGCCACCAGCGCAATGACGCAGACAAACACGACGATCAACAGAGCGATTGCCCATGGAAGGCGCCCCTTCAGGTTCCTCTCCATGGTTTTCTCCCGTTATGTTTTTTACGGTTGGCGCACAGGGGAGGGCACGCTCCGTCAATTCGGCGGCAAAGAGGCCCTTTTCGGCTAATATCCCTTGTATACCATACCGAAAACAATTATAATTGAAGACGATGCCCGTTGCAACGACGCTGCTGTAACAAAAGCGGGCAAAAACCGTATATTTCAGCAGCAATTTTCAAACCATTACCACATTGTGGCAAAGACCAACCAATCCCTGACTTATTTCAATCAAAATTGGAGTTTTGGCCATGGCTACCAAAAAAAAGACGAACAAAAAGCCCGGAAAGAGCGGCAAAATCGCGCTGGGCATTTTCGCAGCGGTTTTGATGATGCTCACCATTATGCTGGGCATTGGTGCCTTAAACGCGAGCCTGCTGCGTATACGCCGTGCGGAAGTGGTTCTACCGGACCTGCCCCGGAAGTTCGACGGCACGACTCTGCTCTACGCCGCCGACATCGACCTCTGCGGACTGAATACGCCTGCCCGATCAGGCGCTCTGTTCCACGAGCTTCAATCACTGCAGCCGGACATACTTGTTCTTGGCGGCGATTACAACTCCACCAGCCTGCTGGACGAGCTGAACCGGCCTGAAAAAAACCAGGATGACGAAGAAAACATGATGGCCTCGCGTTCGGATTTCTTCCATTATATAGAGTCGTTTCAGGCGCCCCTTGGAAAGTTTGCCATCGCCGCCACAGAGGACGTACAATGGCAGGACCTTCGGTCGGTGATGAAGGCCCACGGCGTTCAACCGCTGATCAACGAGAAGATAGATATTCACCTTGACGGAGATACCCTCTGGCTTGCGGGCATATGCGGAAAGATTTCCAACTTGAACGATGCCGGCAATGCCTTTTCAAGTGACGACTGTGTCATCGTCATCGCAGAGGGGCCGGACATAATTCCCGTGCTGCTGACCAGCGAGGCATCAGACAGCGGAACCTGGGCCGATATGGCGCTTTGCGGCCATACCCACGGCGGGCAGATCCGCTTATTCGGCAAGAGCGTTCTCTCCCTTTCCGATGCCGACAATCGCTTCCTCAGTGGTTGGAATACCCAGAGCGGCATCCCCATACTCACCACCGAGGGCGTCGGTTGCGAAGGCCTCAACCTTCGCCTTGGCACCGAGCCGGAGGTCTGGCTGATCACGCTGAGAAGAGAGTAATGTTTCACGTGAAACATATATCCGCTTGTTTCATGACAATTATTTCATTGTTTCATGTGAAACATTCTGAACGCCGATAACATTGATGCATTATAATGATTAAACTGATTATACCGTTGAGGGGTTGCGCCATGAAGCCTTATGTATGTTCCGACTGTCCCAGAGACTGCCACGCGCTGCGGGGAGACACCGGCGCCGGCTTCTGCCGCATGGGCGCGGACCCCGTCATCGCCCGGGCAGCGCCCCATTACGACGAAGAACCGGTCATCAGCGGCAGCAGGGGCTCCGGCGCGGTGTTCTTCAGCGGTTGCGCTCTGCGCTGCCGCTTTTGCCAGAACTATCCCATCTCACACGATGGATTTGGCGAAGTCGTCAGCGTTGAGCGCCTTCGTCAAATCTATTTCGAACTGATCAACCAGGGCGTCCACAACATCAACCTGGTCAATCCCACCCACTTTTCTGAGGCCATATACCGGTCCCTGGAGGGTGGCCTGCCTGTGCCCGTGGTCTGGAACAGCGGCGGATACGAAAAGGTCGAAAACATCCGGCGTTTCGAGGGCAGGGTCCAGGTCTATTTGCCGGACCTGAAGTACATAAACCCAGATTCTGCGCGAAAATACTCCGCCGCGGGGGATTACTTCGACCATGCCGGCCCCGCCTTGAAGGAAATGCTCAGGCAAACCGGCCCTGTGGAGCTGGACGGGAACGGTATCGTCCGCCGGGGTACCATCGTACGCCACCTGATCCTGCCCGGATGCGTCGGAGAATCCATGGCCATACTGGACTGGATCGCCGACGAGCTGCCCGGGGCCTGGGTCAGCCTGATGGCCCAATACCTGCCCTTTGGCGCCGTGCAGGGTCTGGACGAGCTGAACCGCAGACTGACCCAGGATGAATATGACGCCGTGGTCGATCACCTGATGGACCTGGGCCTCGAGGACGGCTTTGTACAGGAGCTTTCATCCTCAGACGAGAAATACATACCGAGTTTTGACCTTACAGGCGTAAAAAAGGCAAAATAGAGAGGATATTACACACATGGAACTGCGCTTTTCGCCCCTTTTCAGCGGATCGAGCGGTAACGCGATCTACGTGGGCTGTGACGATGCCCACATACTGGTGGACGCCGGCATGTCCGGCAACCGGGTGACCGGCGAATTGATGCGCATGGGCATCGACCCCAAGTGCCTCGACGCCATACTCGTCACCCACGAGCACGCCGACCACATCAAGGGCATCGGCATACTCTCCCGTAAATACGACCTTCCCATCTATGCCACGGAGGGTACCTGGCAGGGCATGTACAATAAAATTGGCGCTGTCAGCGATAAAAACCGCATACTCTTCGAGCCTGAACAGGATTTTTTCATCGGCTCGATCGACGTCACGCCCTTTTCAACCCCCCACGACGCAAACCAGTCCGTGGGGTACACCTTCGAGCTGCACGGCGCGAAGCTCGCCATCGCCACGGACCTGGGCTGCATCAGGGAAAGCTGGCTAAAATACGTCAGGGGCTCTCACGCGGTGATCCTGGAATCGAACTACGACCCCAACATGCTCACCGCCGGGCCATATCCCTACGAATTGAAGAAGCGCATCAAATCCAGCCACGGCCATCTCTCCAACGACGACGCCGGGCACGTGGCCGTCGAACTGGTGCGCAACGGCGCCAGCCAGATCATACTCAGCCATCTCAGCAAGGAGAACAACTTTCCCGAGCTGGCCATGCGCACCTGCGAGTTGACCCTTCAGATGGCGGGAATCGAGCCCCACGTGGACGCCGCCATACACGTCGCAAGGCGGGATGGCGCGACGGGCATGTTCAGCATCACCTGCGAAATGGTATAGCTTCATCCATGCGGGAATACACTATCAATATACAGAAAAGGAACTGTACAACAATGATCAGAAACAAGATGGCCCTTCGGCTGTTGCGACCCGCCGACCTGTTTTTGCCCCTGGCCTTTCTTGTCGCCTCCCTGATGGGGCGCGGTGTGGCGGCCCTGGAGCTGTTCATCGTCTTCTATGCCACGAAGCTGTGCGCCCTCGCCACCGCCGATGGCCTGCGCGCCGCCTTCGCCACCCAGCCTTCGATGAAATACGTGCAGGGCAGCGTGCTCACAGCCATAGCCTGTCAATTTTTTGGTGCAGCACTGGCATCATTGATACTTTATCTGGTCCCTGGCACGCGTTTCCTGCTGCTAATGGTCTCCTGCGGGCTGCTGCTGAATATAGAACATGTGTTCTATGAGTATCTATGTGCAGTCGGTGACAAAAACAGCGCCCTTTTCAGCCGCTGTATCACCGCGGTCCTCACGCTGCTGGGCCTGCTTCTGAGCATGCCGCCCCGCCACGGTATAATTGAAATGACGCCTGTCGATCCCACCTGGCCGATGGTCACCTCCGGCCTTTCGGCGCTGGTCGGTCTGTTCATCAGCGTTGCCCTTGGCGGCAGTCTCCGTCCCGTCCCCAACGCGCAGGTGCTGCGGCGCGCTCCGGTATCAATGCTTCAGGCAGGCCTGTATCCGGCCCTGGCCCTCGCCGCGCTGACCCTGCTGTGTCCCGCGAACTTCACCCCAGCGCCGCTGTTTGCCGGGCTGCTGCTCTACGAGGCCTGCCGCACGCCCTTCCGTCGCTCGCCCCTGGAATCCGGGCCGATGAACCGGATTTTGCTGATCGTCGCCGCGGCGGCGCTCGCCTGCCTCGTCCTCTTCCGATTCCTGATAAAGACGACGTTGTCCGCGCCTTTCGCCATGACCTGCGCCGCGCTGCTCATCGCCGCGGCCTGTGCCTTCGCCCTGTACAGCAGCATCAAAGGGCGCGAATAATTGTACAAAGGACATGTCACACTTCGCGACATGTCCTTTGTACAATTATTTTCCCACACAAAACCTCTCAAATACCCGGTCGATGACCGCCTCGGAGGCGTTTTCCCCGGTGATCTCCGACAGCGTCGAAAGCGCCTGACGGATATCGATGGCGGCCGTGTCCAGCGGCATCCCGTTTTCAATGGCGTCGATGGCCTCTTCCAGGCTGTACAAAGCGCTGTGTGCCAGCTCGATGTGCCTCTGTGCCGTGAGCTGGCCGTTGTTTTCCTCGCCCACAGAAACTCGGCGGGCCAGCTCGTCCATCAAAGCCTCCAGGCCCATGCCGGTCTGGGCGGAGATCTCCAGGATCGTCGCGCTCTTCACGTCAGACAGCTGTTGCGCCGTCAGCACAGGCGGAAGATCGCTCTTGTTCAGGCAGATGATCGCCCGCTCGTCAGCATGCCTCACCAGCTCGGCGTCCGATGGGTCCATCGCCTGGGCGGCGTCCAGCACGATCAGCACCACGTCCGCGCCCTCGGCGGCCCGGCGCGCCCGGTCCACGCCGATGCGCTCGATGGGGTCCTGGGTATCCCGACGGCCGGCGGTGTCGGAAATCTCGGCCATCACGCCGCCGATGCTGATGCGCTCGGTCAACACGTCCCGGGTCGTTCCGGGGATGCTGGTGACGATCGCCCGCTCCTGGTTCAGCAGCGCGTTCATCAGCGAGGATTTTCCCACGTTTGGCCGCCCCGCCAGCACGATGGAAGCGCCCTCCCGGAGCATCCGCGCGCTGCGGCTGTCGCTGCGCAGGCGAATCTCACCGGCAATTTCCCGCAGCTTCTCCGCGACCTCCCCGGCGGCAGCTTCCTCCTCGACCTCCTCCGGGAAATCCGTGGAGGCCTCCAGCAGGGCCATCACGTCCTTCAGGCGGTCCGAAACCTGCCGGACAAAGCCCGACACGCCGCCCTCAAGCTGCCTCAGCGAAGCCCTGGCCGCGGCCTGGCTGTTCGCGCCGATCAGCTGCATCACCGCCTCGGCACGGGCCAGGTCGATGCGCCCGTTCATAAACGCCCGCCGGGTGAACTCGCCGGGGTTCGCCATCCGCGCGCCCAATTCCAGCGCCCGGCCCAGCACGGCGTTCGCGCTGGCGCTGCCGCCGTGGCAGTGGATCTCCGCCACGTCCTGGCGGGTATAGGTGGAGGGCGCGCGCATCAGCACGGCCATCACCTCGTCCAGCGCCTCGCCGTCCGCGTCCACCGCCCGGCCGTACATCAGCCGGTGGGACTCAAAATATTCCCGCTTTGCAGCGGGAATAAACATGTTTTTCAGTATGGCTTCGGCCTCGCCGCCGCTGATGCGCACGATGGCGATGCCCCCCGCGCCGCCCGCCGTGGCGATGGCGGCGATGGTCTCTTCATTCATATGGCTCATGGATCAGTTGGTCGCCCCTGTGCGCACCGGCAGCACCAGGTGCAAATAATCCTGGTCTCCCAGGGGCGTGATGATGCAGGGACTGATGGCGTTGTTCAGGTTGATTTCGATCTGCTCGGCGTCGATGAACCGCACCACGTCCGTCAGATACTTGACGTTGAAGGCGATGTTCAGGTTCGCGCCCTCCTGCTGGATCTCCAGCTTTTCGTACACGTCGCCGATCTGGGAATGGGCCTCGATGGCCATCTCGCCTTCGGCGATCTTCAGCACCAGCAAGTTGTTGTTGCCCTCCCGGGCGATCAGCGCGGCGCGATCGATGCCCCGTCGGAAGGGCTCCAGCTCCACCACCACCCGGGTGGCGAAGCTCTTGGGCAGGATCTGGCGGTACTGCACGTACTCGCCCTTGACCAGGATCACGAAGATTTCCGTCTTTTCCAGCTTGATGTGCAGCTTGTTGCCGCCGAAGGACAGCGTGGCGAAGGCTTCGGGGTCGTCAGAGAGCAGCTTGCCGATGTCGCCCACGGCCCGGCCCGGTATGATGGCGGACAGCTTCTCCAGCACGTCGCCGCACTTGGCCCGCTTCAGCGCCAGCCGGAAGCCGTCCAGCGCCACCATGGCCACGTCGCCGTCCGCGATCTCCAGCAGGCAGCCGGTCAACACCTCGCGCACGTCCTCCTGGGCGATGGCAAACTCCGTCTTCTGGATCATGTCCTTGAGCATGTCCTGTGGCAGCGAAATCTCCTTTTCGCCGCTGATGGCCGGCAGGGCCGGGTAGAGGTCGGCGTCCTGGCCGGAGATGTTGGTGCGGTTGCCCGCGCCCCGGATGGTGAACACAAAACGGTCGTTCATGGCGATCTCGATGTCGCCCTCGGGCAGGCGGCGCACGATTTCATTGAACAGCTTGCCCGGCACCACGCCGCGGCCGGGCTCGGTGACGTAGGCCTCCATGCGGGTGACGATGGTGATGCGCTCGTCCGAGCAGGTCAGGATCACCTCGTTCATGTCGGTCTCCACCAGTATGCCCTCCAGGATCTGGTTGGTGGTGCGTCCGGGCAGCGCCTTCGTGACGATTTGAAGCGCCTCTGTCATTGTATTGGCCGAGCAGGTAAATTTCATGGCGTTTGCTCCTCCCTGTGGTTTCCCTTGCGCCCGGTCCGATGCCGGGAACGATGAAGGTATCTGTTATTATATATAAATATATTCAGTCGTAGAAGTAGGGGCTGTGCACACTGTGGAAAGCCTGCCGGAAAGCCTGCGGCAGAGGGCTTTTTCCATCCACAGCGGCTGTGGATGGCATGTGGAAAAGGGGATATTTATCCACATGCCCCGTCAGCGTCCCTCGATCAGCCCCATGAGCTCCTCCACCTTCTTCCGGAAGGCGAAGTCGGCGTCCATGGAGGTGGCGATCTTGTCGCAGCCGTGCATCACGGTGGTGTGGTCCCGCCCGCCGAAGGCCCTTCCGATGCTGGTGGTGGAAAGGGTGGTCATCCGGCGGCAGATGTACATGGCCACCTGCCGGGGCAGCGCGATCTGCTGGCTGCGGTTCTTGCCGGTGATGTCCTCGGGGGTGGTGTCGTACTGCCGGGCGACCGTCTCGATGATCAGCTCCGGCGTCACCGCCCTGGCGGCCTGGGCGCCGATGCGCCCCGACAGCGTGCTTCGGGCCATCTCCAGCGTAATGGGCGTCTGCATCAGCTCGGCGCGGGCGTTCAGGCTGTTCAGGCAGCCCTCCAGTTCGCGGATGTTGGAATTGACACTCTGGGCGATGTACTCCACCACGTCGTAGGGCACGTCAATGGCCATTTCGTTGGCCTTTTGCATCAGTATGGCCACGCGGGTCTCGTAGTCCGGCTTCTGGATGTCCACGATCAGGCCCCACTCGAAGCGCGAGCGCAGGCGCTCCTCGATCTCGGGCAGCTCCTTGGGCGGGCGGTCCGAGGCGATGATGATCTGCTTTTTGTTGTCGTGCAGGCTGTTGAAGGTGTGGAAGAATTCCTCCTGAGTGGCCTTCGTGCGGGAGAGGAACTGTATGTCGTCCACCATCAGCACGTCCACGTTCCTGAGCCGGTTGCGCAGCTCGGAGGTCCGCTTCCTGGCGATGCCCTCGATCAGCTCGTTGGTCATGGTCTCGCTGGTCATCAGCAGCACGTTCAGGCGGTTGTTCCGGCTGGAGATGTAGTTGCCGATGGCGTTCATCAGGTGGGTCTTGCCCAGGCCGACCCCGCCGTAGATGAACAAAGGGTTATAGACCTCGCCGGGGGTCTGGGCCACGGCCAGCGACGCCGCGAAGGCAAAGTTGTTGGAAGAACCGATGATGAAGTTCTCGAAGGTGTACATCGGGTTCAGCGTGTTCTGGCGAATCTGGCTCACCACCCGGGCGATCTCCGCCTCGGTGTAGTATTCCAGCTCGTAGCGGCGGCCGAACACCAGGGGCACGGTGCTGTAGATCATCGTGGCGAAGCGGTTCTGCACGTGGCGGATGTTGAAGGCGTTGTCGCCGCTGATGTACATCGTGTCCGATGTGATGGCGTACAGCTTCAGGGGCTTGATGAAAGTATCAAAGAAGGGGCGCTGGGCCGACTTGGTCAGCGTCTCTTTCATCATCTGGATGACCTTTTCCCATTTCGCCTTGTCTTCAGGCGTGTAATTCATGGCGTAATCTTCCTCCGTCCGCGATGTGGATAACACAGGCGGATTTTTACACAGCTTGTGGATAACATACCACGCTTATTGTAGCATCATGGCTTTGAAAAGTCTATAGAAGGCCACAGAAAGCGCGTTTTTTTCGCGGGTTTTGTCAAAAATATGTATCCACAGGGGTTGGGTACGGGGTGTGGAAGGACCAAATAAAAAGCGCTTCCGCGCTTTTTATTTGGCGTATTTATAGATTTGTTCGAGCACGTTGTCGATGCCGTTGGCGGTGGGCTCGGTGGCCATGGCCTCGTAGAGCGCGCCGCGGTCGCGGTAGAGCTGCTCGATGCCTTTGATCAGAGTCTCGGGCGTCATGTCCTCCTGCTGCAGCACATGGCTGAAGCCCTGGGCCCGGAAGGATTCGGCGTTGAGGATCTGGTCGCCCCGGCTGGCGCCCTTGGGATAGGGGATCAGCAGCGCGGGCTTGCGCACGGCCAGTATCTCGCACAGGGAGTTGCTGCCCGCCCGGGAGACCAGTATGTCGGCGCAGGCGTAGGCGTCGGCCATCTCCTGGTCCTCGTTCAGGTATTCCATCTGGGTGTAGTTGTCCGTGCCCTCCAGCAACGGCGAGAGGTTGCCCTTGCCGCACAGGTGCAGCACCTGGAAGTTCTCGGTCAGCTTCGGCAGGCACTGCCACACCACCTGGTTGATGGCCTGCGCGCCGCTGGAGCCGCCCATCACCATCAGCACCGGGCGGCTGTGGTTCAGCCCGTAACGCCTCAGGCCGCCCTCCTTGCTGCCTCGCAATATCTCGGGGCGGATGGGGGAGCCGGTGTGCACGCCCTTGCCCCGGGCGTACTTCACGGCTTCGGGGAAGGTGCAGCACTGGGCCTTTGTAAAGGGCAGGCACAGCTTGTTGGCCAGGCCGGGAGTCATGTCGGATTCATGACTGACCACGGGCACGCCGTTCAGCTTCGCGCCGTACACCACAGGCACCGAGACAAAGCCACCCTTTGAGAACACGACGTTGGGCTTGAGCTTGCGGATGATGCCCGTCGCCTGCCGCACGCCGTTGATCACGCGGAAGGGATCGGAGAAATTCTTCAGGTCGAAGTAGCGCCGCAGCTTGCCCACCGAAACGGTGTGGAAGGAGACGCCCTCCACCTGGGTGATCAGCGCTTCCTCGGCGCTGTTGGCCGCGCCGATGTAGTGAATCTCCCATCCGTCGGCCTTCAGGCGGGGAATCAGCGCCAGGTTCGGCGTGACGTGCCCGGCGGTTCCGCCGCCGGTGAGAACGATTTTCTTCAATACTCGTTCCCCCTTATTGGGATTGGGCGACCGGCGCGGGGCGCGGCCGTCCGTTTCGCCATCGTCCGAGGGACTCCGGCAATATTCAATCGGGATGCATAATTATAAGAGGAAATCCTCTCTAATATGCATTATAGCCATCTCACATGTAATCGCCTTTACCTCGCTGTTAAAAAACGGGGTAAAGGCGGAGGGTGAAACGTTTTCACGAATATAAAACTTTTTCCGCGCGCCCCCTTTTGTTTTTGAGGGAAATCAGTTACAATAGAAATGGGACAGGAGTATGTCCTTTGGAGGTTGTTTCGATGAGCTATCAGGCATTGTACCGCGCGTGGCGGCCGGAGACCTTTTCCGATATCTGCGGCCAGGACGCCATCACCCGCACGCTGAAGCGCCAGGTGATGACGGGGCGCATCGCCCACGCCTATCTGTTTTGCGGCACCCGCGGCACGGGCAAGACCACGGCGGCGAAGGTGCTGTCCAGGGCCATCAATTGCCTGAATCCCCGGGACGGCGATCCCTGCGGCGAGTGCGAAATATGCCGGGCGCTGAAGCAGGAGAGCAGCATGGACGTGCTGGAGATCGACGCCGCCAGCAACAACGGCGTTGACGAGATCCGCGACCTGCGGGAGAAGATCAAGTATCCCCCGGCGCTGACCCGCTACAAGGTCTACATCATCGACGAGGTGCACATGCTCTCCACCGGGGCCTTCAACGCTCTGCTCAAGACGCTGGAGGAGCCGCCGAAGCACGCCGTGTTCATACTGGCCACCACCGAGCCCCAGAAGCTGCCCGCCACGATCCTCTCCCGCTGCCAGCGCTTCGACTTCCACAGGATATCCATCGATGTGATCATCGGCCGGCTGAGGGTGGTGCTCGCGGGCATCGGCCGCAGCGCCTCGGGGGAGGCCCTGGCCGAGATCGCCAGGGCCGCCGAGGGCGCGATGCGCGACGCGCTGAGCCTTTTGGACGTGTGCCTGTCCTACACCGACGGCGAGGTCTCCGGCCAGCTGGCCCGGGACGTGCTGGGCACCGCCGGCCGCACGGCGATGTTTGAGTTCGTGGACGCGCTGATCGACGGCGACGCGGGCTCGGCGCTGACGCAGATCGACCAGGTGATGCGCCAGGGCAGCGATCCCCAGGTGTTCATCCGGGATACCGTCGCCCATCTTCGGGGCGTGCTGCTGGCCGGCGCGGTAAAGGACGGTCTGGCCGGGCTGCTGGAGATCACCCCGGAGGACGCGGAACGCTTTGCGGATCAGTCCCGCCGTATCCATCCCGACGCGCTGGACCGCATGCTCGGCCTGTTCATGCAGGCGGAGCCGGACACCAAGTGGGCTTCCCGCCCCCGCACGATACTGGAGCTGGCTGCCGTTCGGGCCTGCCACCCGGAAAAGGAGGCGGACGCCTCGGTCTGGGAGCGCTTGGACCGGGTGGAGAAGCTGGTGGAGCAGGGCGCCGCCGCTCCAAGGCCGAAATCCCGCGCCGCCGCGCCGAAGGCGGAGGAAAGGAAAGAGGAAGGGCGAAGGGCGCCCGCGCCGCCGCCCGCGCCCACAGTGGAACCGCCCCAGGCATGGCTGGACGCCGTCGCGCAGCTGCAGGCGGAAAATCCCTCCATCCGCAAGCCCCTCGCCGCCATGCGCTTCATACGCTTCGACGGAAACCAGGTCGTGGTGGAGTTTGCCAAAAAGGACATGATGGACAAGATGCTGCTGGAGCGCAAGCGGAACATGATCCAGGAGGCGCTGTCCGGGGCCTTCGGTCAGCCGGTGGGCATCGCCATGAACATCGAGGGCAGCACGGCGGCAGAAAAGAAGTTGTCGGACACGGCCAGGGACGTCATCAACCAGGCCTACGACGTTTTCGGACGGGAGAAGACCAGCATTGAAGATTGACGGCTTAAAGGGCAAAGGGGGAAAGCCCCTGTGGGAGGGGCACCGCAACCGGCTGCGCCAGAGGCTGGAACGGGAGGGCTGGGACGCCCTGAAGCCCTATGAGATGGTGGAGATCGTGCTCTGCCACGCGCTGCCCCGCCAGGACCTTTCGGCGGTCTCGCGGCTGCTGGTGGACCGGTTCGGCTCGGTGGGCGGGGTCTTTCGCGCTCCCCGGGAGGCGCTGCTCGCCGTTCCCGGCGTGACTCCGGGCATGGCGGAGTGGATCGGCCTGACCGGCGAACTGGTGTCGGCCTACCGGCAGATGCACAACGTCAGCGACATCCGCCTGGAGTGCTATCGACAGGTGACGGACTTTTTGAAGCCCCTGCTGCCCGAAAAGCCAAGAGAGGGCCTGTGGGTGATCTACTCCGATTTCGACTTCAACCTGATCACCGTCTCGGATTTGCATGAGGCCGGGGTCTGGTGGGAGGCGGAGAACGTCCGCCGCATGATGACGGACGCCATCGGCCATGACGCCCGCTACGTCTATCTGGTGCTTTGGAAGGACAGGCCCGCCGAGGGGCTGGACGACGTGGAGCTCGCCCGGCTGAACGGCATCGCCTCGGCGCTGTGCGCCGCCGAGATCGACCTGGTGGACTGCCTGCTGTCGAACGGCGGGGAGATCTACAGCATGCGCATCCAGGGCAGCATGAACCGCTTCAGCGCCACCGCCGCCGGAGGCCGGCTGCGGGAGCGTTACGGGGCGGAATAGAGGGATCCTTCGCTGCGCTCAGTATGACACCGTTACGCTTGTCATCCTGAGCATAGCGAAGGATATTACTGTTTTTCCAGCTTCAGCCGCTTCAGCACCTCGTCCGCCTTAAGGGTCTCGAACCGGCGGGCGTTGCGCCCGTCCAGGCGGTCGTCGTACTGGCAGATGGTCCGCCAGTCGCAGTACTGGCAGGCGTTCTGCTGGCGAAGGATCGCCGGGGCCGCCTGGGCCAGGCCCGAGCGGATGGCGTCCAGGTGCTCGCCGGCTTTTTTCAGGGTTCGGCTCATCAGCGCCTCGAAGCCATGGGCATCGGTGGCCAGCGTGCCCTTGCGCAGGCTGCCGTCGTTGTTGACCTTAACGTTCAGCACCTGGGTGAAGTTGGGGGACTGGGCCTCCAGCAGGGATGTATCGTCCGGGGCCAGTCCGTTCAGCCGGAAGTGGTCCAGCCGGGCCTTTTCCACGTCGCCCGGGTCGGTGCTCTGGGTGGCCAGTATGCCCTCGTCCAGGGAAAAGTAATACACGCCGGCGCTCTGCTCCCGGCGCTTTTTCGTGGCTGCGGCCAGGTAGACGGGCAGCTGGAGGCTCAGCCCGTGCCAGGCCTCGTCCAGGGCCAGGGGCTTGCCGCCCCGCTTGTAGTCGATCACCCGCAGGTAGCCCTGTTCGGCCCACTCGTCGATGCGGTCGATCCGGCCCTCCAGCGTGCACTCCCCGCTCACCGCGTTCACAGTCAGCCGGGCCACGCCGTCCTCGACGCCGAAATCCGTCTCCAGCGCGGCGGGGGCAAAGCGGCTGCCCCGCATGTGCCCGGCCAGCACCGCGGCGCAGGGCCGGGCCGTCGCCTTCAGGCGGCGGCGCTCGGCCAGGGCCACCGCGCTGTCGCCCAGGGGGCCGTCGCTGGCCATGGCGTCCAGCAGCCGGTCGGCGATGCCGTCCATGCGCCGCCCGGCCTCGCCGTCGTCCAGCCGGTTCAGGTCCTCCAGGCTGGCCAGCAGGAATTCGTGCACGGCGCTGTGGAAGAAGGTGCCCTCGTCCCGGACGTTCAGTTGGAAGGGCTCGATGCGCTCCGGGCGCAGGCCGTAGCGGGTGAAATAGGCGAAGGGACACCTGGCGAACAGCTCCAGCCGGGAAATGCTCTGGCGGCGCAGCGCGCCGTACAGGGCCTGCGCCGTGTCCGGGTCCAGCGCGTCGGCGCTCTCGCCGCGGCGCAGGGCTGTGCCGATCCGTTCGAGGGCGCGGCCTGTGGCGTCGCGCTCCAGGCTGTTTGCGATGCGCTTTAATCCTGCCAGGGCCGCGGTGTCCCAGGGCCGGGCGGGTTCGCCTCCGGCCAGGTCGGACAGGGACCGGGCCGCCCAGGCGGAGGCCGCCGCGGGCGCGCTTCTCAGCATCCACTGCACGCCGCCGTCCTCCGACACGCCGCCGCGCACCGACAACGCCGGGAATATTCCCTTCAGCAGCGTCAGCAGTGCGCCGGGGTGCTGGGCCCCGCCGTCCAGGCCGCTGAGGGGCGCGCTGACGCACAGGTATTCTTCGGTCATTTCCACCGAAGCCTTCAGGTAGAACCGGCGCATCCGGGACAGCTCCATGCCGTCCGAGCCCAGCCAGGCCCGGGCGAGGCGGGAGAAGGCCTGGGTCTGGGAGGGGTTCAGCAGCCCGTCGGTGTCCGTGACGGTCCGGTCGGTCTCGCCCAGGATCAGCAGCGCCTTCACCCGCTGGGCGATGATGCGGTCGGTGGTCTGGGCGTACACGGCGTCCCCGGACTGGGGCAGGGGCTTGATGATGGCGGCGTCCAGCGATTCCGTCAGGGTCTGGCGCAGCTCGGGAACGGGCAGCGGCGCTTCTCCCATCAGCCCGGCCATCTGATCCAGCGCGCCGACGATGCGGTTCCACACCTGGCCCTCCTCGCCGGCCTGTTCCCGCAGCCCGGCCTCCGACAGGGCGTTCAGGCGCTCCCGCAGAAGCTCCGCCGCGTCGATATCCTCCATGAAGCCGTAGACGGCCGCCAGCTGGTCCTTCAGGGTCTTTGCCCGCTTCAGCCGGCGCTTCAGGGCATCGATGGGCGCGGCAAAGCGCGCCCGCAGGGGCTCCAGCGCCTCCCGCTCGGCCGCGCTGCCCCGCTTCAGAGGGCGAAGCAGCGCCCAGGGCTTCAGGGCGTATTTTTCGATGAAATTGGTCAGCCGGTTCGCCTCGTCGACATCCAGGGGCATGTATCCGGCGTTCAACAGCGCCAGCGCGTCTTCGGTGCGGGGCGAATCCTCCGCCAGCCGCAGCGCGTCGAGCAGGGTCTCCGCCAGGGGATGGCGGGAGGCCGCGCGGCTTGCGGACAGGAACAGCGGCACGTCGTAGGCCCGGAAGGCCTCCATCAGCGGCTGGCGATAGCCGTCGATGTCCCGGCAGAGGATCAGCATGTCGTTCCAGCGCCAGCCGTTCTTCATGGCCAGCCTGCGGCACAGCGCCGCGGCGAAGCGGCACTCCTCCATCGGGTCCCTCAGCGTGACGGCCTGTATATGGGCGGGGGCACGCGAAACGCCCGACGGGGAGACCGGGAAGGCGAACAGCTCGCCCGACAGCAGGGCCAGCTCCGCCGTCTGCCTGCCGGGATCGACGGCCAGGCGGTGATCGTCCGAAGGGCCTTCGACCTCCACCATGACCCGTTCGGGCCAGACGTCGGCGCGGCGGGCGGCGACGATCATGCGCTCAAGGCATCCCTTCAGCGGCAGGAAGGCGTCGAAATCCCGGGCGTTTTCGTCGTTGGCCAGGGGCAGGAAAACGTGGGTGTTCGCGCAGGCCGCGCCCACCGCGCCGATCAGCCGGTGCAGCGTGGGCGGGGTCAGGTCGAAGCCGTAGAACAGCACGCAGGCGTCCTTCAAAAACGCGGCGTCGGAGGCGCGCTCCACGGCCTCGTTGAATTCGGATTCGCCGTCCTGGAAGCGTCCCTCCAGCAGGTCCTCGTAGGCCTCCAGGATCACGCCCAGGTCGTCCAGCTTCATGCGCAGCAGGCCCTCGGCCTGTTCGGCGCAGGCGAACAGCCTGTCCGGGGTCAGTCCCGCCTGGCGGATCAGCTCCAGCTGGCGGGCGCACCGCTCGGAAAAGCCCCTGCGCTGCGCCGCGCCGCGGTACAGCTTCAGGCGGTCGTCCACGCTGTGCACGGCGGCGCGCACCAACATGACGCGGCCCCGCTCGTCCACCCGAACGCCTTCGGGCTGTCCGGCGGCCTCAAATATGCGGCCGCACAGTCGCTCGGGGCTGAGCACCTGAAGCCGGAAGGAGCCCTTCAGCGAAAGCGCCGCCAACAGTATGCGTTCGGTTTGCAGCGTCAGCTGCTTGGGC
>JAZSAA010000010.1:0-5526 GCA_045601625.1 Clostridia bacterium
GGTGATTACGGCAATAAGACCAAAACGGCTATAGAAGCGTTTCAATCCAGAAACGGATTGGCCGTAACAGGCGTAGCAGATTCTGAGACACAGGCGTTGCTGTTTTCCAATAAAGCAAAAAAGCCGGCGCCGACCCCAAAGCCTACGCCTACCCCAAGGCCGACGCCGACGCCAGCCCCCAAACCTGAATACGCCAAGATCAATTATAAAGGCGTTTCCAGAAATCCGGATAACTATAAAGGAAAACTTGTCAAGTTTTCTGGCGTTGTGGTACAAACAACAGAGACGTATGGTGTAGAGTACACGGGCGGTTCACTGTTTGACCAATATTATGTCTTGCGCGTGGTTTCGAAGTATAAGAAGTATAGAACTATAGATGGCTACGACACCGATGATATCGTATATGTAGTGGTCCCCACAAGCAAAGTCGAAGGAGGTCGCATTCTGGAAGATGATATCGTTTGGGTCTACGGACGATATGATGGAATAGAAACGTATGAGGCGTTGCTGGGAAACAGTGTTTCAATACCCAGGGTAGAAGCTACGAGGGTTGTTATCATGTAGCCGGTGTATTGTCTCTATAATCACAAATAGAAGAGAATCATGGATTGGCCCCAATACGATATGGGGCTATCTCAAAAGGCATAAGCATAGGGATATGCAATTGTAGGGGCGCCGCAACGCCGCCCCTACAACTTTTGATACATACCTTTTTGTCCCGTCGGTTATCTCCCGCCCCTTGACCCCCCTCCCCAAATCGCCTATAATAATACCATATTCAGGTATATCCACGTAAAGGCGGGGATTCTTTGAAGATCACACGGGCGGAGCTTACGCAATTTCGCAGCTACGAGGCCTGCGAAATCGCGCCCTGCGAGGGCGTGAACGTGCTGCTGGGGGACAACGGGCAGGGGAAGACCAACGTGCTGGAGGCGCTGTACCTGTGCTGCACGGGGCGCTCCCACCGCACGCGGCAGGACCGGGAGCTGATCCGCTGGGGGGCGGACTTCGCCGCCGTGCGGGTGGAGGCCCTGCGCCGGGACGGCACCCACCAGGTGGAGATCGCCCTGCCCGCGCTGGGGCGGCGCAGGATCAAGGTCTCGGGGCAGGAGATTTCCCGCTCCGGCGAGCTGATGGGCCACGTCACCGGCGTGCTGTTCTCCCCGGAGGACCTGCGCACGGTGAAGGACGGCCCCGCCGAGCGCCGCCGGTTCGTGGACATGGCCCTTTCCCAGGTGAAGCCCGCCTATTACTACGCCCTCCAGCGCTACGCCCGCGCCCTGAAGCAGCGCAACGAGGCGCTGAAGGCCATCGCCGCCCGGCCGGAGCTGACGCCCACCCTGGACGCCTGGGACGAGCAGCTCGCCGCCGCGGGGGTCGAGCTGGTGGCCCACCGCCGGGACTACATCCAAAGGCTCAGCGACGTGGCCGCCGCCATCCACCGGGACATCGCCGACGACCGGGAGCGCCTGGAGATCCGCTACCTGCCCAGCGTGTCAGGTGGGGACGATGCCCCGGCCTTCCTGGACGCCCTCTTCGCCGCCCGGGAGACCGACGCCCGCCGCCTGACCACCACCGTGGGCGCCCACCGGGACGACGTGCAGATCCTGGTGCAGGGCCGGGACGTGCGCGCCTACGGCTCCCAGGGCCAGCAGCGCACCGCCGCCCTTTCGATGCGGCTCTCCGAGCTGGACGTGATGCGCGAGCAGCTGGGGGAGTGGCCCATGCTGATGCTGGACGACGTGATGAGCGAGCTGGACCCCGGCCGCCGCCGCCAGCTGGTGGGCAGATTGAAGGGCGTGCAGACCTTCATCACCTGTACCGACGCCGCCGACCTGGCCGGGGCCGGGGTGGGGAAGGCCTGGCGGGTGGCGGACGGCAAACTCACGGAAAGCGCGTAGATGCCCGGCCGGGTAAAGGCCGCCCCGCGCCAAACGCATGGGTAACACAGCATTTCAACGATCCGGCGAAACATGGCTGCAGGGACGGCGCAACGCCGCCCCTGCCGCGCTTCGTCTATCCGGACTTAATACTTTCATAATTCGACCTTACAGCCCGGAAAACAATCCCGCCAACCCTTGCCACGCCCCGGCGGGAGTGGTATAATGTTCCCATAACAAACACAGGAACCGGGGATGAGTGTATGCAGAGCATATTGCTGATCGCGCAACAGCCTGACATCGTTAAGACGTTTTCCGACATGCTCGCGCCGGCCTACGACGTGCGCTGTGTCGCCACGCCCGAGGCGGGCCTCGACCTGCTGCGCGAGGCCCACGGCGCAATCGTGGCGGTGCTGATCGAGCTGGCGGTGGCCCGGAAAAGTGGGTTCATGCTCTCCGAGCGGATGAAGGAATACACCTCCTTCTCGCTGATCCCGATGATCGCCATTTCCGACGAGCTGCCCACTTCCCGGGACATGGACTGCATCGAGCACGGCTACTTCGACCTGATCACCGCCTACGCGCCCCAGCCGCTGGTCTACAAGCGCATCGCCAACGCCATCCGGGCCAAGGATTCGCTGTCGCTGACCCAGCTGGAGAAGATGCTCAAGCAGCTGCCCTCCTGCATCTTCCTGAAGGACACCGAGGGCAAATACGTGTTCTCCACCCAGATCTGGCACCACCTGGACACCGAGGGCGACCCGAACTGGACCATCCGCGGCAAGACCGACCTGGAGATCCGCAAGGACAAGGACAACGCCCGCAAGGCCATGGAGGCCGACCGCCGCATCCTGGAGACCGGCGTGGGCACCGACTACGTCATCGAGGAAAACGAGGACGGCATACAGGACTTCCTCCAGCTGATCAAGCGCCCCGTCTACGACGAGGACGGCCGCGTCAGCGGCATCATCGCGCTGATCAACAACATCACCGATTACCAGCTGCTGAAGATGGAGCTGGAAAAGCGCGCCAAGACCGACGCGCTGACCGGCCTGCTGAACAAGAGCGCCAGCCAGGACCTGATCCGCATGATGGTGGCCAACTACCGCAAGGAGGGCGAGCACAGCGCGCTGCTGATGATCGACGCCGACCGCTTCAAGGACATCAACGACACCTTCGGCCATGCCGACGGCGACAAGGTGCTGGCCGAGGTGGGGCGCATCATCAAGAACAGCTGCCGCGCCGCGGACGTGGCCGGGCGCATCGGCGGCGACGAGTTCGTCATATTCATGCGCAACATCGTCGAGCCGGATAACGCCTGCCAGCTGGCCGACCGCCTGCAAAAGCAGGTGTGCGACGCCTTCAGGGATACCGCGCTGGAGGGCCGCGTCTCCCTGTCCATCGGCATCGCCCTGTGCCCCGAGCACGGCGCCCGCTTCGACGAGCTCTTCCAGGCCGCCGACCGCGCCCTCTACCTGGTCAAGGAGCGCGGCAGGGGCGCCTACCGGGTGTATTGACCGGCCCGGCGTGGAAACGAACAACTTCTGATTTATCGAGCAGGGCTCGATAAATCAGAAGTTGAGTATTTTGTATTTAGTGGTTAGTATTTAGTGGCGGTGCAAGCGGCGCGGTTTTCAAATTATCAATTTGAAAATCCGCGGTTTCGGCCTTCGGCCGAAACTGACTTGCCCGAATTGGAAATTCGGTCAAGTCACCAGCCCTGCGGGATTTGTTTGATTATAGGGAAACGGCAGAGATTACAACGTTTCTTGGTCCTTAAATCAAAAAAACCGTTAGGATTTTCTCCTCCACTAACCACTAAATGCTAAATACTAAATACTGAATGCTGATTTGTCCTCCCTTGAACTCCACCTCCCATATATGTTATAATAATGCCAGAAAATACCAAAGCGAAGGGGCGATCGGTGTGCTGGTCATCGGGGGCGTATTCGTGGATGTGAAGGGCTTTGCCCGGAATACCTACATGCCGCTGGAGCGGAACGTGGGCGACGTGCAGGTGACGGCGGGGGGCGTGTGCCGCAACGTGGCGGAAAACCTGACGAAGCTGGGGCGGGAGGCCTGGTTCGTCAGCATGGTGGACGACAACGGCATGGGCGCCCAGGTGCGGGACGAGCTGGCCCGGCTGGGCGTGAACGTGGAGAACGTGTTCCCTGCCCGGGCGGGCATGGGCATGTGGCTGGCCATCCTGGACGAGCACGGCAACCTGGCCGGCTCCATCTCCCGCCAGCCGGATTTCTCCGCCCTGGAGGCGTACCTGAAGGAGAAGGGCGACGCCATCGTGGCCGCCACGGACGGCATCGCGCTGGATTTCGACATGAACGCCGATATCACCGGCCGGGTGATGGCCCTGGCGAAGAAGCACGGCAAGCCGGTGTACAGCATCGTGGGGAACATGGGCGTGATCCTCAGGCATCCGGAATACCTGCACGACGTGGCCTGCTTCATCTGCAACGAGATGGAGGCCGGCCGGCTGTTCCGGGAGGACCTCACCGACGCCTCGCCCGAGAAAACGCTGAAGGCGCTGCGCAAGGGCTCTGCGGTGACGGGCATCCCCGCCATGGTGGTCACCATGGGCCCCCGCGGCGCGGTGTACGCGGACAACACCACCGGCGAATTCGGCTACTGTCCGTCGATGGACGTGGACGTGGTGGACCCCACCGGGGCCGGCGACGCCTTTTTCTCCGCCGCCGTGTCCGCCCTGATGGACGGCGCGCCCCTGTCCCAGGCCGTCCAGGCGGGCACCCGCCTGGCCTGCCGCACCCTGAAGGTGGCGGGCAGCTGCGCCAGGGATTGATACTGAATGTATGAGGCGAACACACGCAAAAAACAGGAGGCGATCTGCCTCCTGTTTTTTTGCGCGACGGGGGAATCTCACTCCATCAGCTTCAGCGACACCGCCACGTGGAACACCTGCCGCGCGTCGCCCAGGTCCAGGCCGGTCAGCTCCTGCATGCGGCGCAGGCGGTAGGCCAGGGTGGTGCGGTGGATGCCCAGGGCGTTGGCGGTCTCCATCTGGTTGAAGGTGTGCTGGATCAGGGCGCGGAGGGTGGCGATGTATTCGCCGCCCTCGGCCCGGTCCATCTCCGCCAGGCGGGCCACGGCGGGGTGGGTCAGGTCGTCCCGGTAGGGGTGGGCGCGCAGGTGCCGCAGCATCCGGGCGTAGCGCGCGCCGGTGTAATCGCAGACGGTCCCGGCCTCCAGGGCCAGCGCGGCCTCGGCCTGGCGGTGGTAGCGGGGGGTTTCGAGCAGGTCGCCGAAGGGCTCGCTGACCCCGGCGCGCAGGTGGTTCATGGCGCAGAAGGGGCCGATCAGCTCCAGCGGCCGGGCGAAGGCCGCCGGGTTGTCGCCGGTGAGCAGCAGGCAGATCCGGGGCTCCCCCTGGTCGTCCATCAGGCAGCTCAGCGCGTTCAGCGACAGCGCGGCCAGCCGGTCGTAGGCGCTGCGCCACTGCTCGCCCGCCAGCACCGGCAGCGCCGCGCGCAGGCTCACGAACTGGAACCAGGCCCCCGCCCGCCAGTCCACGGCGATCAGCCGGGTGTTCAGGTGGTCCCGGGAGGCGATGTCCCCGGCCAGCAGGTCCAGCATCAGCTGGCGGGGCACGGCGTCCGGCACCGGCGCGCCGAAG
>JAZSAA010000011.1:0-2212 GCA_045601625.1 Clostridia bacterium
GGAGAAGGACCTGGACGTCATCGGCGAACAGTGTATTAAAATGATGGCCCCCTACAGCGGCACCTTCAAGGTGCAGGGCAAGCGCAGCGACAAGAAGTTCCCGATGAACTCCATGGAGCTGGCCGCCGAGCTGGGCCACCGCATCCTGGAGGCCAACCCCAATTTGAAGGTGGACGTTCACAAGCCCCAGCACAAGCTGATGGTGGAGATCCGGGACAACGCCTACATCTGCGTGCAGGAGATCATGGCCGTGGGCGGCATGCCCATGGGCACCGGCGGCAAGGCGGCGCTGCTGCTCTCCGGCGGCATCGACTCCCCGGTGGCCGGCTACCAGCTGATGAAGCGGGGCGTGCGGCTGTGCGCCATCCACTTCCAGAGCCCGCCCTATACCGGCGAGCTGGCCAGGGACAAGGTGATGCAGCTGGCGAAGAAGCTGGCCTGGTACTCCGGCGGGATGCGGGTGTACCTGGTGCCGTTTACCAAGTGCCAGCTGGAGATCCACGAAAAGTGCCCCGACGAGCTGGGCACGCTGATCACCCGGCGCTTCATGATGCGCATCGCGCAAATCATCGCCCGGCAGTTCGGCGCCCAGGCGCTGATCACCGGCGAGAGCCTGGGCCAGGTAGCCTCCCAGACCATGGACGCCCTGGTCTGCACCGACGCCGTGGTGGACATGCCCGTGTTCCGCCCCCTGATCGGCCTGGACAAGACCGAGATCATGGACATCGCCAACAAAATCGATACCTACGAGACCTCCATACTGCCCTACGAGGACTGCTGCACCGTGTTCACCCCCCGCCACCCCGTCACCCGGCCCAAGCTGGACACCATGCCCAAGGCCGAGGAAAAGCTGGATGTGGAGGCGCTGGTGAAAGAAGCCGTCGAGGGGACGGAGATGGTGATCCTCGATGCTTGAATGAGGGATTAGGAATGAGGAATGAGGAATTGATATTGCGTGGAGCACACACTATTCATTCCTCATTAAATCTATGACGATTGCTGAATACATTTCCAAACTCCGCCAAAACCCCGCCTTCATGGACAATGTGACCAGCTGGCAGGTGATGCCGGCGCGGCCGGCGGTGTACGGCGAATTCCCATCGGAGCTGGACGGGCGCATTGTCGAGACGCTGAAAAAGCGGGGCATCGAAAGGCCCTACATCCACCAGAGCCAGGCCATCCGGGCTGCGCTGGCGGGGGAGGACCTTGTCGTCGTGACGCCCACGGCCTCGGGCAAGACGCTGTGCTACAACGTGCCGGTGCTCCAGTCCATATTGACCGACGAGGCCAGCCGGGCGCTGTACCTGTTTCCCACCAAGGCGCTCTCCAGCGACCAGGTGGTGGAGCTGTACAGCATGATCCAGGACATGGGCGTGGGCATCAAGGCGTATACCTATGACGGGGATACGCCCGCCTCGGCGCGCTCGGCGATCCGGCAGGCGGGCCACGTGGTGGTCACCAACCCGGACATGCTGCACCAGGGCATACTGCCCAACCACGCCAAGTGGGTCAAGCTGTTTGAAAATTTGAAGTACGTGGTCATCGACGAGATCCACGCCTACCGGGGCGTGTTCGGCTCGAACCTGGCCAACGTCATCCGTCGCCTGAAGCGCGTCTGCGCCTTTTACGGGGCAAACCCCACCTTTATCTGCTGCTCGGCCACCATCCGCAACCCGAAGGAACTCACCGAGACGATGATCGGAAAGCCCGTCCGGCTGATCGACGAGAACGGCGCCCCTGCGGGCCAGCGCCACGTGGTGTTCTACAACCCGCCGGTGGTGAACGCCCAGCTGGGCATCCGCGCCGGCAGCATTCCCGAGACCCGGAAGATTGCCGCGTCGCTGCTGCGCGCCGGGGTGCAGCACATCGTGTTCGCCCGGTCGCGGCTGACGGTGGAGGTGCTGGTGCGCTACCTCAAGGACATGGTCCGCGACCCGCTGGGCAACGCGGGGAAGGTGCGGGGCTACCGGGGCGGCTACCTGCCCACCCAGCGGCGGGAGATCGGGCGGGAGCTTCGGGCAGGGCGCATCACGTCGGTGGTGTCCACCAATGCCCTGGAGCTGGGGATCGTCATCGGCCAGCTGGACGCCTGCGTGCTGTGCGGCTATCCCGGCACCATCGCCTCCACCTGGCAGCAGGCGGGCCGGGCCGGACGACGGGGGAGCGTGTCGCTGCTGATCGTGGTGGCGTCCTCCAGCCCGCTGGACCAGTA
>JAZSAA010000012.1:0-5835 GCA_045601625.1 Clostridia bacterium
CCACAGGGCCGTTCTGTCGCCTCATCGGGCGATGGCCGCTGCTACAGGGTTACCTCAATATCCGCCTGCCCCAGCTGAACACGCGGCCATAATAGCCCGTGGTCAGGTTGCTGACGACCACCTTGTGCGCGCCGGAGGAGGCGTGGATGAAGTAGCCCTCGCCGATGTACACGCCGGCGTGGTCGCTGAGGTCGCTGTCGGAGATGGTGTTGAAGAACACGATATCGCCGCGCTTCAGGTTCTGCCAGCCCTCGATCTTCTCGAAGCTGTCGTCGTAGCCCTGGTTGTAGGCGGTACGCTCCAGCTTCACGCCCACGGCCTTGAAGATGTAGCTGGTCAAGCCGGAGCAGTCGAACTTCGAGGGGCCGGTCGCGCCGTACACGTAGGGGCAGCCCAGCGCGCCCTGGGCCAGGTAGATGGCGTACTCCAACTTTTCGGCGTTGGACATGCCGGAGGAATAGCTGTTGGTGATGGAGGCCAGACCGTCGGGCACGCTGTTCAGGTAGGTGCTGGTGCCGCCGGAGGAGCCGCTGCTGTA
Source organism: Clostridia bacterium (assembly GCA_045601625.1). Taxonomy (GTDB): domain Bacteria; phylum Bacillota; class Clostridia; order Christensenellales; family Aristaeellaceae; genus UBA2862. The sequence continues at coordinate 539 of JAZSAA010000012.1, forward strand.
GTCGGCGGCCTTGGCTCCGCTGGGCAGCTTCTTCGCGTCCAGGCTGTACAGGGCCTTCAGGGTGGCCGGGTCGGCGGTGCCGGTGGCGGTGATGCCGTTGGTGTTCTGGAACAGCTTCACGGCGGCGACGGTTTTGTCGCCGTACTCGCCGGTCAGGCTGCCGGTCTTCGACAGGTAGCCCAGGGCGTACAGCCGCGCCTGAACCCGGCTGACGTAATCGCTGCGCTCGCCCTTGGCCAGGGTCTTGTACAGCAGCTCGCTCACCGGGGCATAGCCGCTGTAGATGACCCGCAGCACGTTCTGGTCGGCGATGCCGGTCTGGGTCATGCCGCAGGCGCTCTGGAAGCGCTTGATGGCCGATATGGCCGCGGCGTTGTAGCCGCTGCCGGGGATGGAATCGTAGTAGCCGCCCACCAGCAGCGCCTTCGCCAGCGCCTCCATCTCGGGGCCGTCGGCGCTGATGGCGTCGAAGGCGACCTTGCTGAGGGCCTTCAGCGGCACGAAGGCGTAGTGGCCATTCTGGGAAATGCAGGCCCAGCTGCTGTTGTAGCCCACCACCTGCACCTCGCTGCCCAGGGCCAGCGCCACGTTTTCGGCGTCGCTGTTGATGGAGGCGTAGGCCTTGGCCTCGGGCATCACCACGGTGGCGGTGACGCTGGCCTGCTTGAAGCCCGCGGGCACGCCCTCATCGGCATTGTCGATGGTCAGGCCGCTGGCCTTGCAGAAGCCGTACTGGCCGTTCAGTTCGATGTAGGCCCAGCCCTTGCTGGTGCTGATCACGTGCAAGACCTGGCCCTTCTTCAGCGTGCCCAGCTTCGTGCCCTTGGTGCTGGCGGTGCGGTACACGGCCAGGGACGCGCCCTTCACCGTGCCCCGGCTGGCGTTTTCCAGGCCCGTGGCGGGCACGGACGCCGGCACGGTCTCGGTCCCGGCCTTGCTCAGGCCGGAGATTTCGCAGTAGCCGTAGTGGCCGTCCAGTTCGATGTAGGCCCACGCGCCGTTCCACCTGACCACGTTCACGCCCTGGCCCTGCTTCAGCGTGCCCAGCAGCGTGCTGTCGGTGCTGGCCTCCTTGTAGACCATCAGGATCTCCACGTTGACCACGGCCGCCTGGCCGGAGCCCTCCGGGGCGGCGGTGGTCGCGGCCTGGAAGTCCTCGGCCACGCCCTCCTTCAGGCAGGCCAGCTTGCAGAAGCCGTGCTTGCCGTTCAGCTGTACGTAGGCCCAGCCGGTCGTGCTGGTGGCCAGCACCGTCAGCTGGATGCCCGGCTTCAGGGTGCCCCGCACCTTCGCCTTTTCGCTGGCGGCGCGGTAGATGCGGGTGTTCTGCACGGTCACGGCGGAGAAGGTGCGCACGGTGATGCCGTTTTCCGCGGTGGGCGCGGGGGTGGCGGCCGCGCCCTGGCCGGGGGCGGCGGTCTGGGGCGTCTCCACGGCGTCGGTCAGGTAGCCGGTCTTGATGTAGGCCCCCACGCCGTCCTTCTCCACATAGGCCCAGTCGCCCTGGGTGGCGATCAGGTTCACCATCGTGCCCGCGGGCACGGTGACGCTGTCCGACTCGGTGTCGGGGTTCAGGAAGATCGGGGCCTCGGCGGTGGTCATGGCCTTGGTGGCGATGTCCTCCACCCGCTTCATGTCCGAAACCTTCGCGTAGCCAATCCGGTTCAGATACGATATCTTGGCGACGGTGTTGGAATAGCCGGTCACCCGCACCACGGCGTTCTTTTGCAGCACGCCCAGCACATCGCTCATCGATACGTCCGCGTACACCTGCATCGTTTTGGATGTAACGATGGCCGAGAAGGCCTCCGCCATCGCGGGCACGGCGCTGCTCGTCAGTATCAGCAGCGCGACCAGCGCCGCGGCGACTGTCTTTCTCACATTTCTTTTGAATCCCTTCATCGCTCTCTCCTCACGATCCGGCGCCCCGCGCTTTCCGACGCGCCCTGTAATTCTCACAACAAGCATGGGCATAGCTGTCGCCCGTGCCTTATGAAATTCGACGCCTCCTGCCCAACTCCTGCCAAAATGAAATTCAAAAAAAATAGGTCTGAATTATGATTGCAATATGTTTGCAATACTTTTGAAATATATGCCGCCCCGTTTGACAGGGGCGGCGGGGTATGGTATAGTTTACAGGAGGAAGGGAGAATTCTGATTTGCCGCCCCACGACAAATCAGAATTTGAGTATTTAGTATTTAGTGGTTAGTATTTAGTGGCGGTACAAATCCCTACGGGATTTGTTTGATTAAGAGGAAACGGTAGAGACTTCAACGTTTCTCTATCCTTTCAATCAAAAGAAATCCGCGAGGATTTCCTCCTTCACGAACCACTAAATACTAAATACTAAATACTGACTTCTGATTTGTCGCCCCCCGACAGATCAGAAGTCCCCCCACAGGAGGTACAACCATGGGATTATTTGACAGCGCGGAGGAGCAGGCGCGGAAGGCGAACCTGAAAAAAATGGAGGACAAGCGCGTGGCCTTTGCCCAGGCGCTGACCCGGCAGGGCTTTGCCCCGGAGCAGATGCTCTTCGCCCAGAACGACAACGGGGGCTTCACGGGCCTGTGCCGGCAGGACGGCGGGTACTGGCTGATCATCTCCCCCGGCTTCGGCAGCGACGACGACTTCGTCCTGGAGCGCTACGATTCCCTGGACTGGCGCTCGGAGGAGGTCAACGTCAAGTCCGAGGGCATGGGCGGCATCTTCGGCTTCGGCAAGAAGGCCGAGGAGGGCCGGGAATACTTCATCCGCCGCCACGACGGCACCGAGGCCCGCATGGCCTTCGTCTGCGGCCGGGGCAACTGGATGCAGGCCACCCTGGCGAAAAACCCCCTGCTCAAGACCCAGCGCCGCCGCGGCGACGCCAATCTCGTCTGGGACATGAAGCCCATCGACCGCACCCAGGTGGAACGGGTGGTCGAGATCGCGGCGGAATACTTCAAGTGAGAGATCAGGTAACCACCAGCCACTGAAAAAACATCAGGCAATGCCTGATGTTTTTTCACTGAAACGGCTCCTTCCCCGCCCGGTGCAGCCTTATCTCGTCCACCACGGCGTTGCCCCGGTGGGCGATCAGGTACGCGGCCAGCTCGGCCACCTCCCCGGGCGCGATCATGCCCTCGGGGTCCAGGTCGGGGCGGGCGACGGCGATCATGTCGGTGTACACCCCGCCGGGGGAGATCATGTGCACCCGTATGCCCTCGGCGTACACCTCCCGGGCCAGGGCCTTCGTCAGCCCCAGCAGCGCGTGCTTCGAGGCGGAATAGGCCGCCTGGTTCGCGTAGCCCTGGTGGGCCGTCACCGAGCCGATGTTGATGATCGTCGGGCACTGGGACTGCCGCAGCAGCTTCAGCGTCCGCTGGCACAGCGCGAAGGGGGCCTTCACGTTCAGGGCCATGATCCTGTCGAAATCCGCCTCCGGGGTCTCCTCGAAGGGGCAGTTCAGCGCCATGCCCGCGTTGTTCACCAGCACGTCCAACCCCTTGAAGTGGCCCTCCAGGATGCGCATGATGTCGTCGATGCCCTTCCGGGTGGTGATGTCGGTGGGCAGCACCAGCATGTCCAGCGGCCGGCCGGTCAGCGCCGCGGTGCGCATCAGCCTGTCCGCGCTTCGCCCCACCAGGGCCAGCTTCATGCCTTCTTCGGCCAGCCGCAGCGCGATGGCCCGCCCGATGCCGCTGCCCGCCCCGGTGATCAGCGCGCGTTTGCCGTTCAGGTCCACGGTATTCAGCATATCAACGCTCCTTTGTCCTGCGGCGCGCCTGCGCCGCCGTCGGTCCCTTACCCCAGCGCCGTCAGCACCTCGATGCCCAGCGACTGCAGGAAATTCAGTCCCTCGTTGTACAGGTCCTTCCGCTCCAGGTGCTCCGGCGCGTGGGCATCGAAGCCGATGATGGCCTTCACGGGGTACCCCGCCGCCACCTCCCAGAACTGCCGGCAGGGATAGCCCAGCTTGTCCTGCTCCTGCATCCAGGCGTGGTATTGCAGCCCCAGCAGGTTGTACTCCAGCGGTATGCCCAGGTCCACGGCGGCCTGGCAGATGTCCCGGCTGGCGGCGGCGCAGTCGGCGTCGAAGCGTTCGTAGACGTGGCAGAACAGGTCGGGATGGGCCACGCAGTCGTAGATGCCCGTCGCCATGCCGGCGATGGTGCGCTCGGCGTAGCGCCGCACGTGGGCTCCCCGGGTGCAGCGGCCGAAGTAAAAGCCGCCCCCGTCGGAAAAGAGGGCGTGGTTCCCCTCGTCGGTGGCGTCGTAGTGGTTGCCCAGCAGCACGTAATCCAGCGACCGGGCCTTCAAATCCCTCAGCCAGCCGAACCACGCCGGGAAAGCCTCGCACTCCAGCCCCACGGGAATTTCGATCTGCCCGGCGTACTTCTCCCGCAGCGCCAGCACCGTCTCCAGGTAGCCGGGGAACTGGTCCCAGCGCATGCGCATGTCGCTGACGAAGCTGCTTTCATAGGGCCAGGGCGTGTGGTCGGCGAACCCCAGCACCGAAAAGCCTTCCCCGATGGCCCGGCGCACGTAGGCCTCCTCGGTCCCCCGGGCGTGCATACACCGCCAGGTATGGGTGTGATAGTTCACCAGCGGGCGTCCGCTGCTCATGCTTCTTTCACCTCGCGCAAGCTGTATGGATTAGCTGGAATATATTATAGCAAAACAGCGCGGCCCTGTCGCCGGCGCTGCTGTTATTTTTCGGCGCTTCATCGCAGATGCGTTATACTTCCGCCATGAATTCGTCATTTGTATTGGATGCGTGGGCTGTGCTATAATGATGAGCAGGGACAACCGTGCCGCCGCAGCGCCGCGCCGTTCATGGCGGCGCGGGCACCCGCTGCAAAGCGTCCCGGGAGGTGTTTCCGCCCGCCGCCTTCTGTAGCGGCGGCCCCCGGGCCGCCACATTGTCCGCAAAAACCCTGGGGAGGTGTACGCCGTGAAAAGGAAGCTGCTTTGCCTGGTGATGGCGCTGTGCCTGTGCGCCGCATCCGCGCTGGCCGAGGGGGAGGCCTTCGCCCTGCGCTTCGACGAGGGCTTCACGCTGACGCTGCCCGCGGGATGGGTCAGCTATCCCGCCGGGGAGGGCCCGATCCGCTACGTCCTGGGGCCGGGGGACGGCGCGGGCCACCTGTACATACTGGCCCAGCCCACCGCCATCGACGACTTCGAGGCCATGCGCGCCGCCATCGAATCCAGCGGCGACTTCGGCAAGACCAGCCCCCCCCCCCTGGACGGCGTCCATTTCTCCGCCTTCTTCCTCCCCCCCCCCCCCCCCCCCCGCCGCCCCCCCCCCCCC
>JAZSAA010000013.1:0-2464 GCA_045601625.1 Clostridia bacterium
AGGGTTATCTGACGCAAACCACGGGCAGCTTCCCGGTGCTTCAGACGACGAGCCGCGCCTGGGAGGTGCTTCGCGGCGGGACGCGGGTAACCTATGCCAGGCGCGAGGAACAGACAGAGCCGACCCCGCGCCGCAAAGCCGCGGAGCGCCGCAACGTCGCGCCGGAGGACAGCCTGTTCGAGGCGCTGCGCCGCCTGCGCGCGGAGCTGGCCAAGGCCGAGGGCGTGCCTGCCTACGTGGTGTTCTCAAACGCCACCCTGGCAGACATGGCGGTCAAGCGTCCGGCGGATATGGTTGATTTTCTGGACGTCTCCGGCGTCGGCGAATACAAGGCGGCCCGCTATGGCCGAGCCTTCCTGAAAGCGATACAGAACTGGGAATCCAATAATCTCAGCAGAGGGGATGACTGACATGCCCATACTGGCGGCCTACATGGTGCCCCATCCGCCGATGATCGTGCCGGAGGTGGGACGCGGCAGCGAGCATCAAATCGAAGCCACGCGATCGGCCTACGCCCGTGTGGCCCGGGAGATCGCGGCGCTGGCGCCGGAGACCATCATCGTCTCCAGCCCCCACGCCACGATGTACGCCGACTATTTCCACATCTCCCCCGGCGTCAGCGCCGAGGGCAGCTTCGCACGTTTCCGCGCCCCACAGGTGCGCTTCAGGGAGGCCTACGACGCCGAGCTGGCCAGGACCATTGAGCGCATGGCCATCGCCTGTGGCCTGCCCGCCGGGACCCGGGGGCAGCGGGAGCCGGCGCTGGACCACGGCACGCTGGTGCCGCTGTACTTCATCCGCCAGGTATATGCCGATTTCAGACTGGTGCGCGTCGGGCTCTCCGGTCTGCCGTTGGAGGACCATTATCGATTGGGCCAGCTGATCCGGCGCGCCGTGGAGGAGACCGGTCGCAGGGCGGTCTACGTCGCCAGCGGCGACCTGTCCCACAAGCTGCAGGCCTACGGCCCCTACGGCTACGCGCCGGAGGGCCCGCAGTACGACGCGCGCATCATGGATGTGTGCGAGCGGGCGGCCTTCGGCGAGCTGTTCGACTTCGACGAAGGCTTCTGCGAGCGCGCCGCGGAGTGCGGTCACCGCTCCTTCGTCATCATGGCCGGGGCGCTGGATGGCGTGGCCGTGACGGCGGAGCAGTTCTCCCACGAGGACGTGACCGGCGTGGGCTACGGCATCTGCGCTTTCCACCCGGGAAAGCCGGACGAGGGGCGCCGTTTCCTAGAGATTCGCCAAAGGGCGCAGTCCCGGCAGCTTGAAGACGCACGGACGAAGTGCGACCCGTGGGTGGATTTGGCCTGGCAGTCGGTGGAGCGCTGGGTGCGGGAGCGCAGGGTTTTGGATGTGCCCGAAGGGTTGCCGAAGGCGCTCGCCCACCGCCGGGCAGGGGCCTTCGTATCCATCCACAAGCAGGGGCGCCTGCGGGGCTGCATCGGCACAATCGCGCCGACCCGGGACAGCCTTGCGGAAGAGATCATTCACAACGCCATCAGCGCCGCCTCCCGGGACCCCCGCTTCGACCCGATCCGCCCCGACGAGCTGCCCTGGCTGGAGATCAACGTGGACGTGCTTGGCGCGCCGGAGGACATCGTCTCCGAGGCCGAGCTGGACGTGAAACGCTATGGCGTGATCGTGCGCAAGGGCCACCGCCGAGGGCTTCTGCTGCCGGACCTGGAGGGCGTGGACACCGTGCGCCAGCAGGTGGATATCGCCAAACAGAAGGCCGGCATCGGCCCGAAGGAGAAGGTCGAGCTCCAGCGCTTTGAAGTGGTCAGGCACAGGTGACGGAGGGAACGGCCATGGCGATATGCGAGGTGTGCTTTCATCATTGCGACATCCCCGAGAGGCGCAGGGGCTTTTGCGGCGCGCGGACGTGCGTCGACGGCAGGGTAATCCCGGAGAACTACGGCAAAATCACCGCACTGGCGCTGGACCCCATAGAAAAAAAGCCACTGCGACGGTTCCACCCCGGCAGCATGATCCTGTCGGTGGGCAGCTACGGCTGCAACCTGCGCTGCCCCTTCTGCCAGAACCACGGGATCTCCTGGTCTTCAGAGGCCATGGGCTATGCGGAGCGGGCCGAAACCGTCACGCTCCAAGCCCTGGCGGAAACGGCGGTGAAGCTGGTTCCCCGGGGCAACCTCGGCCTGGCGTTCACCTACAACGAGCCGCTGGTGGGCTGGGAATTCGTGCGGGACACGGCAGCGCTGGTCCATGAGGCAGGGCTCATGAACGTGCTGGTCACCAACGGCACGGCAACGCTGCCCGTGCTGGAGGCCCTTGCCCCCCACATCGACGCCATGAACATCGACCTGAAGGGCTTCACCGAGCGCTACTACACCCGCGTGCTGGGCGGCAGCCTGGACATGGTGAAGGCCTTCATCGCGCGGGCGGTCCTGTTGTGCCACGTGGAGCTGACCACGCTGATCGTGCCCGGGGAGAACGATTCCGA
>JAZSAA010000014.1:0-3546 GCA_045601625.1 Clostridia bacterium
CCATCCCCTACCCCAAATACTTCACCAGCGTCGCCCTTACCGCGCCGGGGGCGGCGACCAGCTCCTCGAAGTAGCCCTCGACCAGCGCGGCGAGGCCCACCTCGTACAGGTCCACGCCGAAGATGCGGGGATCGGAGAGGATCGGCCTGAGCGCCTCGGTGAAGGGCCCCTTGTCGCCCAGATGGATGCCGGCGAGGGCCTTCTGCACCTGGGGCAGCACCGGGTCGTCGCTGGGGGTGAAGGGCACGCCCTTGTCGTCCACGCCCAGGGCGTAGCGCAGCCAGCCCGCGAACACCAGCGGGATGATCTTCAGGTCCGCCACGTCCAGGTCCGGCCGCTTCTGATAGGCCTTGATGGTCTCGCCGAAGCGTATGGCCAGCTTCTGGGAGGTGTCGGTGGCGATGCGCTGGGGGGAATCGGGCATGAACACGTTGGGCAGGCGCACGCCCACCACAGTGTCGATGAATTCCTTCGGGTTCAGAACGCCGGGGTCCACCACCACCGGCAGACCCTCCCGGTAGCCGATGGCCTGGATCAGCTTGCACAGCTGGAGGTCCTTCATCTCCTCGGAGATCAGCGTGTAGCCCAGCATGCAGCCGTAGATCGCCAGGGCCGTGTGCAGCGGGTTCAGGCAGGTGCAGACCTTCATGCGCTCCACCTTGTCCACGGTTTCGCGGTCGGCGAACATCACGCCGGGGGCGTCGGCGATGTTGGGCTTGCCGTTGGGGAACCAGTCCTGCATGACCAGGTACTGGGTCTCCTCGGCGTTCACGAACGGGGCCACGAAGGTGCCCTTGGCGGTCTTGACGGCGTCCGCGCCTTCAAAGCCGTCCGCCTTGGCCATCTCGATGACCTTCGCGTCCGGGCGCGGGGTGATCTTGTCGATCATCGTCCAAGGGAAGCCCACCTTTTCCGGGTCGTTCACGTACTTCACGAAGCCCGCGTCGGCCACGCCCCGGGCGCACCACTGCTCGGCGAAGGTGTTGATGGCGTCGTACAGCCGGGTGCCGTTGTGGGAGCAGTTGTCCATGCTGACCATGGCGATGGGCAGCTGTCCGGCCTTGTAGCGGGCATGGACCCTCGCCGCCACCTTGCCGATGTAGCTCTGCACCCTGTCCGGGCCGGCGGCGAAGTCGGCCTCGATGGCGGGAGCGAACGCGCCGTCCGCGCCACGGACATTGTAGCCCTTCTCGGTGATGGTGAAGCTGGCCATCTTCAGCGAGGGACTCTGGAACACCTCGCGGATGCGGGCGTAATCCGGCTCGGCGGGGTCCATCTTCAGGGTTTCGGCCATGCTGGCGACGACCACCTTGTCGATGCTGCCCTCCGATTTCAGCGTCACCGACAGGCACAGGTTGTCGTAGGCCCGATAGGCCTTGTCGATGATCTCATAGTCGTAGCCCTCGGCCACGATCAGGCCCTTGTCCAGCTTGCCCTCGTTCAGCAGCTGCTGCACGAAGGTGGCGATGAACGCCCGGAAGATGTTGCCCGCGCCGAAATGGATCCACTCCGGGGCAGCCTTGGTGGCGGCGTGCACCGCGGCGATGTCGTATTCGGGCAGCCGATAGCCGTGGTCCAGCCATTCCTGCCGGTTCTCCTGGATTTCCCGCATGCTCAGTTTCATCGTATCTCACCTCATCATCATATTCCCTGACGGATGCGTGCCGTCCGCGCAGGCGGCACAAATACACATGTTAATGATAGCATATATTTGTCAGGCGTTCAATAGGTTCAGGGCAATCCGGGGGATTTTTAAAAGTCTGATTTGTGGGGGAGGCGACAAATCACACTTTGAGAGTTAAGAGTTTAGAGATTAAAGCTTATACTTTTCTACTCAATTATAATGTGAAGATCCTTCGCTTCGCTCAGGATGACACTATGAAGTCTGTCATCCTGAGCGGAGCGAAGCGGAGTCGCGCCCCAGGCTTGCATCGCACAGGATCTTTTCTATCTCTTATTTGAGAAAAGTATTATACTGAATACCTTCTATGATATATACAAACGCGGAGTGGATTTTTCGTTCTGGCAAAGCTGAGCGGAGGGAGGCGATGCAGCGCATCGGTGACCGAAGCGAAGCAAAGCCAGGGCGGAAAAGACGCTCGCAGTTGTGTATGGATTAGATGGAATTCAGTAATAGATGTGGTCGAAATCCTGACGGATTTCCATTATTCCAGCGAACCTGTGGCTTCACGCCAACTATCTCTGAACTCTAAACTCTTCACTCTGAACTCTATTCTGATTTATCAATCCCCCACCTCCATCGCCCCCACCCTTGCCGCGTGGAACAGGAATTGCTGCATCAGGCCTGCGTGGCGGCCCAGGCGGGCGCGCGCCTCCCGGGCCAGGGCGGTCCGACTGCTGCAGGTCAGGCCGAACCAGTCCCGCAGCAGCCGCGCCACCCACACGTCCACCGGGAAGGCCTCGGTGTGGCCGCAGCCGAACAGCAGCGTGCAGTCGGCCACCTTGTCGCCCACCCCGGGCAGGGTGGTCAGCAGCCTGTGAGCGTCCTCATAGGGCATGTCCTTCAGTGCGTCCAGCGGAAAGCCTTCCCGGACCCGCCGCGCGGTTTCGATCAGGAACGGCGCACGATAGCCCACCTTCAGTGCCCGCAGCGCATCCTCATCGCACTCCGCCAGCCGCGCAGGCGTGGGAAAGGCGTACAGGCCACCGTCAAATCGATTCCCATAGCGCTCCCGAAGCGCCCGCACCAGCGTCCGAATCCGCGGCACGTTGTTGTTCGCGGAGAGTATGAAGGCGATCAGCACCTCCCAGGTCGGCTGGTTCAACACCCGCAGGCCGGGGAACAGCGCGACGGCCTCCCTGGCCGCGGGGATGTGGGCATACTCGTCGGCCACGGCGGCATAGTCCCGGTCCAGGTCGAGGTAGTGCCGCAGGGCATCGCCGTCGCAATCCCCCTCGGCGTGAATCCCCGCGCCATCCCGCCACAGCCACACAGGCGTGCCTTCCACCACCGCGCCGAAGCGCCCTCCCTGCTCCACCCAGTGAAAGCACTGGGCGCTGTCCATCAGCGTCAGCCGCAGGTCTACAGGCTCATTTCCGATAAGCATTTGTATCGGCCTCCCATATTGCAGCAGCCGCAGCTTGCCGCCAACAGTAAAGGCGCGTCAAAGATCACTTTGACGCGCCCATGAATCCATATCGGATTATTCCGCCGCAACTTCCGTCTTGGGATAGATGCTGACCTGCTTGCGGGTCTTGCCCAGACGTTCGAACTTTACGACGCCATCCAGCTTCGCGTACAGGGTATCGTCGTCGCCGATGCCCACGTTCTTGCCGGGATGGAATTTCGTTCCGCGCTGACGAACGAGAATGTTGCCCGCGAGCACGAACTGGCCATCTGCGCGCTTCACGCCGAGGCGCTGCGCATGGCTGTCGCGGCCGTTGCGGGAGGAGCCCATTCCCTTCTTGTGAGCGAAGAGCTGAAGATTCATCATGAACATGTGCTTTACCTCCGTTCTTCGAAGAATATGCGAACGTTTCGAGGATAACTCCTCTCGATGGCCTGAAGCCCTTCCAGCAGGGTGA
>JAZSAA010000015.1:0-5018 GCA_045601625.1 Clostridia bacterium
GGCCTTCGCCTATGGCACGTCCTACTTCTCGGCGGTCATCTTCGTGGGCTACGCCGGCCAGTTCGGCTGGCGCTACGGCATCGCCTCCACCTGGATCGGCCTGGGCAACGCCTTCATCGGCTCGCTGCTGGCCTGGGTGATCCTGGGCCGCCGCACCCGCGTCATGACCCAGCAGCTGTCCAGCGCAACCATGCCGGAGTTCCTGGGCAAGCGCTACGGCAGCAGGGCGCTGAAGATCGGGGCCTCGGCCATCATATTCATCTTCCTGATCCCCTACACCGCATCGCTGTACAACGGCCTGTCCCGCCTGTTCGGCATGGCCTTCAACATCGACTACACGGTGTGCATCATACTGATGGCGGTGCTGACCGGCGTGTACGTCATCGCCGGCGGCTACATGGCCACGGCCATCAACGACTTCATCCAGGGCATCATCATGCTGTTCGGCATCGTGGCCGTCATCGCGGCGGTGCTGAAGGCCAACGGCGGCTTCATGCAGGCCCTTTCCGACATGGCGCGGGTCAGCGACCCCCAGGTGTCCGAAGTGCCAGGCGTGTTCGCTTCGTTCTTCGGGCCGGGCCCCTTCAACCTGCTGGGCGTGGTGATCCTCACCTCGCTGGGCACCTGGGGCCTGCCCCAGATGGTGCAGAAATTCTACGCCATCAAGTCGGAAAACGCCATCTCCAAGGGCACCATCATCTCCACGTTCTTCGCGGTGGTCGTGGCCGGCGGCTGCTACTTCCTGGGCGGCTTCGGACGGCTGTTCACCAACCAGATGGAGATCGGCCCCAACGGCGTGCCCGTGGGCGGTTATGACGCCATCGTGCCCAAGATGCTGGAGACCCTGTCCCCGCTGCTGATCGGCGTGGTGGTGATCCTGGTGCTGTCGGCTTCGATGTCCACGCTGTCCTCGCTGGTGCTGGCCTCCAGCTCCACGCTGACGCTGGACTTCCTGAAGGACAATATCGTCAAGGACATGGACGAGAAGAAGCAGGTGTTCGTGATGCGGGTGCTGATCGTGGTGTTCATACTGATCTCCGTGATCATCGCCATCATACAGTACAGCACCACCGTCAACTTTATCGCCCAGCTGATGGGCATCTCCTGGGGCGCCCTGGCCGGCGCGTTCCTGGCCCCGTTCATGTACGGCCTGTACATGAAGAAGGCCACCTGCGCCTCCGCCTGGTGCAGCATGGTCTTCGGCGCTGGCATCATGGTGGCGAACATGCTGTTCAAGGGCATGTTCCCCGCCTGGCTCCAGTCCCCGATCAACTGCGGCGCGTTCGCCATGCTGGCCGGCCTGGTGATCGTGCCCGTGGTCAGCCTGGTCACTCCCAAGCCTGACCGCGCCCTGGTGGAGCACGCCTTTGCCGCCTACGAGCGCAAGGTGGTCGTCACCGTGCGGGATTCTCTGGGAGAAAATGAACGGAATTGAGGGAACTCATATGAAGAGAATCACCATGAGATCGATTGTTGCGGCGCTGCTGGCCTGCGCGCTGCTCGCGCCGGCCGTGCTGCCGGTGGGAGCCCTTGCCGAAACCCGCATGGCGGACCTGGCCTGGTGGCAAAAGACGAATGCCTATGAGATTTACGTGAACAGCTTCCAGGATTCGGACGGGAACGGCTACGGCGACATCAAGGGCATTACCCGTCGCCTGGATTACCTGGAAGGCCTCGGGGTCGGCGCGATCTGGCTGACGCCGGTGTTTGCCTCTCCGATGGATGACAACGGCTACGACGTGGCGGATTACTATGCCATCAATCCCCTGTACGGCACCAACGCCGACATGGACGCGCTGCTGGAGGAGGCCGGAAAGCGGGGCATCCGCATCGTGATGGACCTGGTGTTCAACCACACCTCGGACCAGCACGAATGGTTCCGGGAATCCATGAAGAGCCGGGACAACGCCTACAGCGACTGGTATATCTGGCGTGACGCGAAGCCGGACGGCAGCGCCCCGAACAACTGGCGCAGCATATTCGGCGGCTCGGTGTGGACCTGGTGCGAAGCGCGCGGGCAGTACTACATGCACACCTTCGCCGCCTCCCAGCCCGACCTGAACTGGGAAAACCCGGCGGTGCGCCAGGCGCTGATCGACATCGCCCGGTACTGGGTGGACAAGGGCGCGGGCGGCTTCCGCATGGACGCCATACCGTACATCAAAAAGCCAGCCGACTTTTCCGACGGCACGCCGGACAGCAACGACGGCACGGTGAGCGTGCACGACATGACCGCCAATACCGAGGGCATACTGGACTTCCTCCACGAATTCAAGAGCCAGGTCCAGGAAGGCACGGACATTTTCACCGTCGGGGAGGCCAACGGCGTCCACGCGGAGGACCTGCCGGAGTGGATCGGCAGCAACGGCGTGTTCGACATGATCTTCTCCTTCGATCATCTGCCGAATACGGGGGACTGGAGCGCCCCCAGGGAATGGAAGCTGACGGAGGTCAAGGCCGCCCTCACGGACAACCAGGAGAACACGGCGGAAAATGGCTGGTACCCGATCTATTTCGAGAACCACGACAGGCCCCGCTCCATCAACAGCTACTTCCCGGACGACGCGGACCCGGTCCTCGCCGGACGCGCGATCGGCACCGTGCTGCTCACGCTTCGGGGCACGCCCTTTCTCTACGAGGGCGAGGAGCTCGGCTACGTCAACGTGGCCTGGCCGGACATCGACGATTACAACGATCTCAGTACAAAAAACGAGTATGAGACCGCCCTGGGCAAGGGCCTTACCGAGGCAGAGGCGATGGAATCCGTGCACCGCTTCAGCCGGGACAACGCCCGCACGCCCATGCAGTGGGACGACAGCGCGAACGCCGGCTTTACCACCGGCGCGCCCTGGCTGCCCGTGCATGACGATTTCGCTGAAGAAAACGTGGTGGACGAAGCCGAAGACCCCGCCTCGGTGCTGAGCTGGTATTACACGCTGGTGGACTTCAGGCGGGCGAACGAGGCCCTGATCGACGGCGACTACACGGAGGTATTCCCCGACAGCGAGCAGGTCTACGCCTTCACGCGGGACAACGGACGGGAGAAGCTGCTGGTGGCGGTGAACTTTACCGGCGGGGAAGTGTCCATCGACCTGGCCGCGGTCGGCATCGCCCCCGAGGCGGCGGAGGTCCTGCTGAGCAGCTACCAGGATATCGACGCGGCGGCGGCGAATCCCGGGACGCTCCGGCCCTACGAGGCCGTCGTCGTCCGGGTGTCGTAAACCGGGCGCCGGGCGTTCACGGATCGGTGCGGCGTGAGAACGGGGGCGGCATTGCCGCCCCCTTCGATTTATTTACACTTTGTGCCTTTATGCCTTGACGAACAAAACCTATAATGGAGACAGGCGCGGCGGCGCGTTCGTTGTCGCGAGGGCAGACAGAGACAGGATTGAATGGGTGATATCAGCATGAAACAGAGCAGGGCCATCATCGTCGTGGAAAACCGGGAGGCGCTGCGGGTCGCGGCATCTGCGGCGCGCATCTCCACCCAGCAGGGCACGGCCATGGAGATGTTTGAAAACAGCAGGGGAGACGAGCGCGACCTGAAGCTCATCGGCAAGGTGCTGTCCTCGGGGCACAAGTCGGTCATCGAGCACCAGACCTTCTCCGTCGCCTTCAATGACGTGTCGGTGCTGGTGGAGCAGTTCGCCATCGAGTGCCGTCTGGCGTCCTTCACCGTAAAGTCCCGGCGCTACGTGGACTTTGCCGGGGCGGGCTTCGTCGTGCCCGAGGGGCTCAGCGAGGCCCAGTGCGGGCTGTACGAGGCGGCCATGCGGGCACGCTTTTCCGACTACGAGCGGCTGATGGCCCTGGGCGTGCCCAAGGAGGACGCCCGCTTCCTGCTGCCCTACTGCCTGCGCAGCAACTTCTACATGACGCTGAACGCCCGGGAGCTGATCGCCCTGATCTGCGCGATGCTGTACGGGCGGGGGAAGGGGTTTGCGGAGATCGAGGCGCTTGGCGCGCAGCTGAAGCAGCAGTTCGACGCCTGTTATCCCGGCGTGATCGACCGGGAGGCCGCCCGTTACCCGAGGTATACCGCCATGGCCCTGCCGGAGCGCATCCGCGAGGGACGCGACCGGGCCGGCGACGCCGAGCTTCTCGACGCCTTCGACAATGCCTCGGCGTTCCTGGGGCAGATGTGCGCCTTTACCGGGCGGCCCGGCCTGACTGGCCGGTCGCTGCTGACCGACGCCCGGCCCCGGGAACTGGAGCTGCTCCGATACACCTTCCGTGTGAAGCGGGTGTCCCTGGCCTGCGTGACCCACTTCACCCGCCACCGTATGGTGTCGCTGCTGGTGCCGCCGGTGGCGCGGGCGCTGGCCGAGGGGGATTACGTGCTGCCGGAGACGGTGAAGGCCATCCCCGAGGCGGAGGCGGTCTACCGCCATGCCTTCCAAGCCCAGGCGGGTGCCGCCCGCGAGGCCCTGGAGATGGGCGTTTCGATGGAAAACCTGTCCTACTTTGCCCTCAGTGGCCACGAGCTGGACCTGATGCTGTCCATGAACCTGCGGGAGGTCGTCCACTTCATGAAGCTGCGCACCTGCCGCCGAGCCCAGTGGGAGATCCGCGGCGTGGCGTGGCGGATGCTGGCGCTGCTGCGGGAGCACGAGCCCGACCTGTTCGGCCACATCGGCCCCAGCTGCGTCTACGGCCCCTGTCCCGAGGGGAAGATGAGCTGCGGGAAGCCGTATGGGGAGGGCAAATTCTGATTTGTCGCGGGGCGACAAATCAGAATTGAGTGGTTAGTATTTAGTGGTTAGTGGAGGAGGAAATCCTTACGGATTTCTTTTGATTCAAAGGATCGGGAAACGCTGTATCCTCTGATGTTTCCTTTAAGGAAATACCGCACAATGCTCGCGGCCCATTAGCGGGTGAATTTCAGCCGCTTGCTGCCTGCAAAAATCTCGATTACCCGCCAGGTAACCTTCGATTTTTGCAGTCCGCAATCGACTAAAATCCCCTCCGCTACTGAACCACTCGATTATGCGGCATTTCCTTAAATCAAACAAATCCGG
>JAZSAA010000016.1:0-16748 GCA_045601625.1 Clostridia bacterium
CGTTGGCGTTGTCGTGGATGACCAGATACCAGGGCTTGCCGTCCGCCTCCTCGGTGACGCCCTGGTAGATCAGGATGTCCCCCTTGTGCACCGTGCCGATGTCGCGGGAGGACGTGCCGGGGGCAGAGCGCACGTTCACGCTGCCGCCGGGGATCTCCACGTGGCCATAGGTCGCCGCCTTCAGCGCCGCCTCGGTGTCCGCGTCGTAGATCCCCGTCTCCTTCAACTTCGCCGACTTCTGGAACGCCTTCACCGCGTCCTCGGTCTCCTTGCCGAAGTCGCCGTCCGCCCCGTACGCCGGCAGGCAGTCCGGGTCCCACTTCAAGAGCAGCTGCTGCATGGCCTTCACCTCGGGGCCGCTGTCGCCGCGGCGCAGGCCATCCGGCTCCGGGACGACCTTGCCCCGGTACTCGTCCAGATTGTCGATCACGTCGCGGTAGGTGTAGCTGCCCCTGACATTCTTGCCGCAGGTGACGTTCGTCGCGCCGTGGTGGTTGTCGTAGAGCAGGATGTCGCCGGGGAGCAGGTAGTCTCCGCTTTTGAGGTACTTGGGGTCCGTCAGCACCTTGAAGCCCGCGGGTTTGAACAGGCGGCGCATGTTGCCGGAGCGCACGCCGGTCTCCGGGATCGTCTTCAGCGCGGGGATCTCCAGCAGGTAGGCCGCGCAGTGGACAAGGGCATTCACCCCGGCTGTGCAGTCCTCCTCACAGGCGATCTTGACCAGCGCTGGGAGGAAGCCCACCTTCCGGACCTCGCGCCAGAATGTGTCCCGCTGGCCCTGGTCATAGCCGATCTTGTCGTTCAATGCCGCATCGATGCCTAGCTGGGCGATCAGGGTGCCGACGATGATGTCCGGGAAGCGCAGCACGCAGGTCCAGGGACGGGAGTACCACTTGCGCAGGTACCACTCCTTCTTGCTCTGGTCCCCCGCCTTGCCGCCCTTGAGGTTGCCGTTCTCATCGCTGCCACTGTTGCTGATGTAGTGGATCCCGGTGGAGAGGATGTATTTCTTGTAATCAGTCATAGTATCACGCTCCTTTAGGTCACAGTGATATTAAAGCTGGTTTCGAGGACAGTACCGCTTGAATTTGTCCACGAAACGGTTATGGGAGAACTGCCGCCTGTTGGTGTTCCATATCCCATATAAATCAATCGGTACATGTCCCTTAATGTGGCATTTCCAGACGGGTACTGTGGGTATGTGGGATTTTGAACGTTTTTTCCTCCACCTGTAACAGCCCTACCTGCCATAGATACCTGCTGCCCATCTATTACTGTAGTGATTGCGTCAACAAACGTTGTCTGCTGATAATCATCGAAACCAGTAGTTACAATCGATGCGCTTGTATCGCTCACCCAGAAGTATCCACTTGGTATGGTCAGAAAATACCCCGACGAGGCAGATACATTAAAAACATTGTTAGGTGGTCTACCCGCTTCATAAGTCACACTTCTAACAAATGAAAGAGGGTTCTTTACATAGGTATCTTCCAACATTGAAGCATCGTAGGCATACGATGGTTCTCCTGCTGACGGCGCAGACGTCGGATTAATGCTGATTTCATTTAATGGTACAATCTGTAACTCCCGGCCTGTTGAACTGTACGCCTTTATCACTGCCCCTGCCATGTTTATGGCTTCTCCAGCCCTATATTCTGTTTTAGTCGGTGGAGTTACTATTCTAATTTCTGTAGGTATAACGCTGCTTACAATATCTCCTGTATCCGGATCGCGGCGTACTTCCACTTCCTCGCCCGTGTCAGGGTCTCTGCCAGTCACCGTCCCGATACCATTGACGGTTACTTCTGAATAGCCGTAATAGCCCTCTTCACTGGCTTTGTATGTTCCGTCTTCGGTGATGTGCTTTACACCCAGCCGCGTTTCATCTTCCGGCACCCATAGGCATGTCCCCCCGCCAACAAGATTAGTTTTCAACTTGTCGGCTGTGAGTTGCTTGCCGATGCCACCTTCTTGAATGATTATGTTCTTTGCCATATTCATCCCCCATTATGAAGCACTGTTTTCGTTAGCGGTGATGCGGTAGTTTATGGTTGCAGAATCACCAGCACCTATAGTCACGGGTGCATTTAGAAGCGTTCTGTCATACATTATCGTAGAATTAGAACTTGCAGTGCTGCCTTCTGATGTATACATAGGCTGCACCCCGTAATATCCGATTTCGCCAATCGTTATGTCGGATGTCGATGTATTAGTTACAGTAACGGCGAATATCGTTTCTATATTCCCGTTTACACGCGCAGAAGAAGTTATAACAGTCGCCGTCATGCCAGAAGCAATTATTGATTCCAATGCATAGTCATTTTCAGTCGGAGCGGTAGTTCCTGTCCCCAGACGTATTCCATTTGAGGACGAATTTGCTACAACAACCGTAGGCATTATCCACGGTACCATCCCAATGCCAGCATTTCCTGTCGTCCCCTTTAATTTCAAATATCTTATTGTTCCATCAGTGCTTTTGACTTGCGGGCCATATGCCATATTCGATGATGAAATCGGAAGATATTTCAATATACTCTTGTACCACTTTGTAAGCATGTTTAAGCCACCTCCGCACTTGATATTGCTATTATTTCAACCTCGGTGGTTGAATATTGCGATGTTGCCTTTATGCTTTGAGCGTTCCCACCGCTTCCCGACACATTCACCACCACGCTGCTCAGCCCGTCATACCCCTGATCGGGCGTGACCGTGCCGTTCTGCGTCGCGGTTTTGCTCTGCAAATTCGGCTGAACATTGACGTTCGCGCTGGCGTACTGTGTCACGTCGTGCGTCCCGTTCTGAGTGATCTGCACCGTGCCCGTGGGTGTGATGCCCGTGGGGATCGCCTGTATTGCCGCCTCCATCTGGGGCGGGGTGTAGGTGTCGCTGCTGCCGTTCTTCGCCCGTATGGCGTTGGCGATGTCCGTCAGGTACGACTCGGTAATCAATGCCCTGCTCATAATCTCACCCCTGTGTTACAGCGCCGTCTTGCCAAACTCATAGGCCGCTTCTACGTGCACGACCTCATTCGCCCAATCTGTCGGGTTCGAATACACTCGCGCATAGTAGCAGCCGTTCCCGCTGTATTCCTCGAAACATATCATCGTATAGTACACATCCCCCGCTGAATTATTCTCGTCGTATCGGTACAAAAGTCCCCACGCAGGCACATTTATCATGGCGTTCGTTAGCAAGTTCATTCGAAGAATGTTCGCTGTAAATAGCCGGATTTCATGATCGCTGATCTTGCTGTTGAGATAGGGATAAATATCGCTGATGTACTGCCCGCCATAATCGATATCGACAGGGCCCTTGCTGCCATTGGCCAACACATAGGCCTGGGTTGCAAACGGAGAATTATTGTTTGTGCCGTCGCCGTCGTTGGTCAGGTCAGATGTTTTCGTAGGGATTGAAATAGCGTCGATCAGGTCTTTCAGCACCTTACCCTGTCTCGCGTCCAGCACCATGCCAGCCGTTGCGGTGGTCAGGTTGTTTGCAACGTCGTTTCCCGACAGAAATCCGCTGTCGTTAGTCAGTTCAGATGTTTTCGTGGGTATCGTCAGGCTGTCGATCAGGTCTTTCAGCGCCTTGCCCTGCCGCGCATCCAGCACTTTTCCCGCCGCCGTTGTTGTCAGGTTATTGGCGACGTCAGAGGTTGACACAGCCCCGACTTCGCTGGCGGTATACGTCGGCGGGTTCGCCGCCTTGGCCCACGCTGGTACAGTCGGGTCGGTTTCCTGCGTGATGTACCCGGCTCCGTCAATGCTCGATTTGAGGTTGGAGATCATCGTTTTGAGCCGATTAAACATGGCCTGCGCCCATTCCGGCTCCGGTATGCGAAATGTCTTCACGCGATCACTCCTATCGTCTCTCCACCGCTGCTCTGCTCAGTGACCTCATCCACGCTGATGATGTGGAGGATTCCCTCGAACAGGTCAAGGGCGATTTCACAGGTCACCGTGACGGTTAGGCCGCCCTCCACCATCGTGCCTTCGGCGTTTGCCGTCGTAGGGCGGTAAATGATCCGGTGTCCGTCCTCTGTCCTGTCCAAATACGGATTGGAAACGGAGAACGCAGCTCCCACGGGCAGGTAGTACCTAATACTGCTCAGTGTGCGGTTGTTGAACTTGTAGTTGATGGTCAGCCTCGCCCCGTCGATGGATTCCACGCCGATCAAACTCAGTCTGCTCATGGCCTGTTTGCCAAAGGCAAATGTCCCCTGCTGAATATACCCCGTAATAAGGCTGTCCGGCGCGGTGTAGCCGGTCACCAAATCCCCCGGCTTATAGCTGCGGTTATTGATGACACTGATCTGCGCGGTGAGCTGATTGAACCAGTATTGCGCAAGCCGGGCTGCAATGTCACTAACATTGCTTTGGTTTATCAGGTATATGTTCGACAACTCCACCACGTTCGGACGCGCATCCACCGGCGCTGCCGGGTTGGAAATCGTGATCTCCTGCGTGGTGGCAATCCACGGAAGGGGGAACATGTAGCTGCTATCGTCCGCTTCCCATTCCTCCTGTGTGCCCCGCCTGAACGCATACGTGGAAATCTTCAGGCCCGTCACCCATTGGCCTTTGTCCAAATTAGGGCGCTGGCTGCCTCCGTAGGTATGGCCCATGGGGATGAGGGCCGCCGTGTCGTCCACCTCGGTGATGAGCGCGTCGTCCCGGTATACGTCGTTCACATACGCTCCCAGCGCGAAACACAGCCACGTCAGGCGTTCCCTCGCGGTCTGGGCTGGGGCGTAGCCGCTGACAGTCTTGCTTGCTATGGCGGTAGCTATGGTATAGTCGTTGGTATAGGCCGTGCCAAAGCACTCCTCGATGGCATTCTCAGCGGTTTCATCGACGTACACAGTTTCATCGAGCTGCCTGTCATCCAGCCGCTTTATCCACGAGGATGCCGTCAGGGCAAGGCACTTCTCGGTGACATTGATCACCTTGGTCAACGGGTAGCTGCACCACAGCTGGTCCATGTCGTCGTATAGGGATGCGCTGGCAAGCTCTCCCGGCAGCGGCTCCGGCAGAATGACCTGGCAGAAGTACTCGTTGACAGGCAGGCTGTTCCCGGTCAGGTCAACCTGCGGGGCAAATGTTAGCCCCTTGATCTGGAAATTGCCGGAATCGTACACCAGCTCTCCGGATATGGGATCTTCATACACCCATGTGAGCGATATATACATTCGCCCACCTCCTAATAAGCCGTCGTGTCCGCGTCTGGATAGCTGGACGCCGCTTCCCAGCCGTCGGCGGTGTATGTATAGGTGTCGCCGATTTGCGCGTCGTACACGTCCGGCAGCGGCGTCAGGCCGCGACTGATGGCCTCGCCCAGCGTCAACGCCTTGGTGGGGCCGTTGGCGTTGATGGTAAATCGCAGGCCGTCCCAGTAGGTGTAGCCGCTGGGCAGCCGAACCCACACGTCCTCCGGGTCCACCACAATCCCGGTCAGCTGGAGGGTGTCGTTGTTATAGGGCAGGACAAATGCGTGTCCTTCCACCGGCTCGGTCAGCTGCTCGATCAAGTTCCCATACCTGCCCTTGTTGCGCAGCGGCATGGACAGCCGCACCTCATAGCTGTAATACGTGCCCAGCACATCGTTGAATATGTGCCCATCCAACAGCATCCCGCTGATATCGCTGGTTTTGATCTCCGACTTGCGCTCGATGGAGCACTCCACGTTATACTGAACGCCGTCAATCGTAAACATGCCGATCACCTCGCCAGCTGGACGCCCAGCCTCGTTTCTTCAGCCTTCAGGGATGGCAGCAGCACCCGCCCGATCACCTGTCCGTCCAGCACCAGCACCGGTGCGATAGGCCCAGCCTGGGTTCCCTGCACCGGCGTGGTGAATTCGCTGGCGCCATTGGCCTGCGCGCCAACAGGGCCAGTCGGCACCGACTGATCCGGCAGCGCGAACGTCTGCGCCAGCTGGTTGGCCACCAGCTGCTGGTTGTCCTTCAACCCCTGCGCGAACAGCTTCACCATGTCCGGGGCGTAGGTGTGAAAGTTGGAGAGCGGCCCTTCCTTCGGCTCCGAAAAGCCCAGGAAATTCTTAATCATCTGGGCGAAGTCGGACACCTTGCGCTTGGCGTTCTCCCACATCTGGCTGATGCCGTTGATAAAATTCTGGATCAGATCCCGGCCCCAGTTGAGGGCGTTCTGGCCCAGGTTGCTGAACCACTGCCCGATATTGTCGATGGCGTTCTTGATCCAGTCGGCGGCGTTGTTCACGCCCTGCACGATGGCGTCCCAGGCATTCAGGAAGAAATTGCGGAAGCCCTCGAAGTTGTTCCAGCAGTAGACCACCGCCGTTACCAGCGCGGCGAGCGCAGCCACGATCAGCGCAATCGGGTGCGCCGCCATCACGCCCCAAACGGCGGAAAGCGCGCCCTGCACCGCCTGGAAGCCGCTCACGAGCTTCGGCGCCAGCTCCATCAGGCTGCCGATGCCGCTCACCAGCTTGCCGCCCACCGCCAGCACCGGGCCAACGGCAGCGGCAACGCCTGCTAACTTGATGATGGTCTCCTGCATCTGCGGGGAAAGGCCTTCCCACGCGCTGCGCAGGCCGGACACGGCGTTTTTCAGCCCCTCGGCCAGGCTCTTGATCATAGGCGCGGCGGCGTTCACCAGGTCCGCGCCCACGATCTTCAGCTCGTTCAGGGTGGTCTTGAACTGGTCGATGGGATCCAGCGTGTTTTCGAAGGTCTGGTCCACGCTGTTGCCATAGTCCTTTATGCTGTTCGCCAGCTCGTCGAAGGACAACCGGCCCTCCCGGATGGCCTTCACCAGCGACGGCGCGGCCTTCGCGCCAAACAGCTCGGTCGCCAGCTGCATTGCTTGTGTCTCGCTCTTCGCGCCCCTGATCTTGCCGGTCAGGCTCGAAAGCGCCTGATCCATGCTCTGCCCGTTCTTCGTGGCGTTCTGCAGCGCCTTTCGCAGGCCGGTCATCACGGCGGAGGCGTCAAGGCCGTTCTTGTTCAGATTCGCCAGGAACCCTGTCGCCGAGTTGATGTCGAATCCCATCTCCCGAAGCGCCGTGGCGTTGGCGGTCAGGTCCCCGGCCAGCTTGTCCAGGCTCGTGCCGGTGTCCTGTCCGGCCTTGTTGAGGATGTCCAACACATCCCCCGCCCGGTCGCCGCTCACGTCGAAGGCCGCCATGGCCGCCTGCACGCTGTCGATGGACGCGGAGACGGACGTGTCGTTCAGCTCCGCAAACTTGATAAACTTCCCGGACAGATCCTCCAGCGCTTTCCCTGTCAGCCCGAAGCGGGTGTTGACCTCGCCCACGGCCTCGCCGGCGGTGCGGAAGTCGGTGGGGATGGAGGTCGCCAGGTTTTTCGCCGCTTCCTCCATGTCCTCCAGCGCTTTGCCGCTGGCCCCGGTCTTTTTTACGATGATGTCAAGGCCCTCGTCCACCTCGTTGAACGCAGCCACGGCGGCGGTGCCCACGGCCACGATGGGGGCGGTGACTCCCTTGGTCAGCGCGGTCCCGGCCTTGGACATCTTTTCCCCGAAGTCCTTCACCTTCTGCCCCGCCGCGGCGATCTGCTGGGCGGCCACGCTGCCGAAGTCCTTCATCTGGTCCTTCAGATTCTTCAAATCCTGCTCGGTGGCCACGATCTCCCGCTGGAGGGCGTCGAACTGCTCTTGGGTGATCTTCCCATCGGCCAGCTGCTGCTGGGCATCCTCCGCTACGTCCTTCAGCGCCTTCAGCTTCTCCTCGGTGTCACTTATGGCGTCTTTTAACTGTATTTCCTTTTGTGTCAGCAGCTCCACGTTGCCGGGGTCCAGCTTCAAAAGCCGCTGGGTGTCCCGTAGGGCCGCTTGCGTTTTCTTGAGCTGTTCGTCGACGGCGATGACCGCACCGAGCAGCCCGGACGCGTCGCCGCCCAGCTCGATGGTGATGCCCCGGATCTTCTTGCCGCTCGATTTCGCCATATCTAAGCCTCCCCGTCAAAATCTGTCAAAATCCTCCTGAGTCGGAACCTCGTCCCACTCCGCCTCGTCGTTCCCCCGTTCTCCCAAAAGCCTTCCCCCGTTGGGGAAGGTGGCAGCCCGAAGGGCTGACGGATGAGGTCCCCGGTCCCCCGGTCCCTCGTCAAAATCTGTCAAAATCCTCCTGCGTGGCCAGCTCATCCCACTCGGCCTCGTCGTTCGCCCGCTCCGTCGCCATGTCCACCACCATGCCCGCCGTGACCAACTCCAAATCCCTCATGCTCAGCCCGATCTGCAAGCACCGCAGCAGGAACAGCGGCGTGGTCATCGGTCGGGTGGTTGCTCTTGTTTTTTTTTCGGGCTAACGGTGGTCTTTTCGTTCAGCCTCCAGAGCTCCACGATCTGCGGCAGTATGAAGTAGATGCTGAACATCTCGAACTGATCCAGCCATTCCTCCACCGTGTCCGGCACGCTGTCGTCTGCGTGCTTCGCCATGGTATAGGCCACGTCCTCGAACATGTTCAGCGTCTCAAGCGACAGCGCCGAAGCCTCCGGGCTTTCCTCTTCGGTGGCTGTCTTCAATTTGGCAATATCCTCGAAGATGTCCCGTCCGAATTTCAGCCGGTACACCCTCGGCAGCGCCGCCGACGCCTTGAACGTCACCGGCCTGCCGTCGATCTCGATCTGCTTTGTAATGGCCATGTATGTTCCCCTTCCTTGTCGGTCTTTTAGCCTTCCCCCGATGGGGAAGGTGGCAGCGGCTTTGCCGCTGACGGATGAGGTCCTTCCCCCGCCGCAGCGCCCACACTCCAACGTCAAAAACGGGGAAGGCCCTAAAGCCCTCCCCTCTCGCCGTATTTATGTCGGCGTCACAAACTGGTGAACCGCCTCATACCATCCCGCGTAGGTGCTGGCGTCGGTGGTATCGCCGGTGCGCGCCTTCACCGGACCGCCGTTGGGCAGCGCCTTGGCGGTGATGGTCAGCGTTTCCGGCTGGACCTCGATGTTCTCGCCCTTGGTCTGCCCCTCGATGGTGTTCTCCGCCGCCGTGCAGTTGTACAGCACATGGCGGATCGCGTTCACGTCTCCGGTGAATTCGAACAGCAGCGCGAAGTGGCCCCGGGTCGGGTTGCTGTCCTCGAAGAGGACGCCCTTGCCGTCCAGCGTCTCGCCCAGTGCCGCCACCCGGAAGCTCTGGGGGATCAGCGCGATCACCAGGTCGCCTTCATAGCTGGCGTTGTCGCCCAGCTCGAAATAGCTGCCGTCATCGGCGTAAAACGTGTAGGTGTCGCCATTCTTCGAAAGATTTGCGCTCACCGCGCCGGGAATCGCCACCGGCGTGCCGAAGGTCGGCGTGCCGTCGCTGGCAAAGGTGACCGGCGCATAATGCACGTTCTTTAATCCAAATCTAACCTTGTTCATCGGTCAATAGCACCTCCGTTGTGTAGGTCGTGATATAGAGCAATTCCCCGTCGTCGTATTCCTGCTCCGGCTGGTTGAAGGTCAGCTCCAGGGCGGTCAGCGCCGCCTCGATGGCGTTCTGCAGCACAAAATCAGGGGCGACGGTGCAAAGCTCAATGGTCAGCTGCGCGATTTTGACGTAGTTCACACCATCCGCGTGAAAGTCCGCCCGGTCGGTGTAGCTGAAATAGATATAGGGCGGCCCCTGGGGACGCTGGCCGTCCTCGTCGTCGAACTTGCCGTAGGCGTTGGAAATGCCGAAGCCGGCGATCATCGCGGCGATCTGTGCCCTTGTCATAGCTTCTTCAGCACCTCCCGTTCAAATCGCCCCACAAGTTCCTTCTCTATCGGCGCGATGTGGGGATGGCCGGGCGTCCGCGCGTATTCCTTCCCCGTCTGATTCTTGGTTCGGTGCCCGTCCTCCAGCAGATGGGGCAGCGCCGGGTGGTCGTTGAATATCGTCACCGACGTTTTGAGCCGCTCCTTTTTAACTTCCATCGTCCAGCCCCGTGCATAATTGCCCGTGGACTTGCGGCTTCGATCCACCGGGAATGTCTCCCGCGACTTTCTCCGCAGGGCCTTCACGCCCTCTTTACCCATAGCCTCGGCGATTTTTCCCACGTTCTCGCCCGTCTCGTCCAGGTATTCTTGCAATATGTTGTTGACGCTCTCGTTGAGCTTGTCAATCGCCGTCTTGCGGGCCATGGGTCACACCTGCCTCCCTCTGGGCGTACAGTTCCAGGTCGTCGGTTCCGGGGACGTGATAGGTCCTGTATATGGCGTATCGCATTCCGTTCCACTCGCACAGGCGCTCACCCTCGTACTCGACGGGGTTCACGATGAAGCGGAACTCGGCCCGCATCCCGTTCTGCCCGGCCGCGAAGAACTCCGCCCGGCTTACGTCGTCCATGCGGGCCAGTATGGTCTGCTCGGTCTCGCCCTGCGTCCGCCAGACGCCCTCTGCGTCCTGGTATCGCTCGGTGGGCTTAATCAGCGTGATCTCGGTGTCAACCATCGCCATCACTCCCCGCAACCTCGCCGAATACCCGGTTGTTCAGCGCCAGGCGCAGCATCCTCGGCATTCCCGTCATCTCGTCCCGCCTCCGCCACAGCCACGCCGCGTACATCACGATCAGCTGAGCGTCCAGCGGGTCAGAGGCGTCCAGCGTGGACGCCCCCTCCTTGCGGATCGCCGACTCTGCGGCGGTGAGCAGCTGGGTCAGCCGCGCGTCGTAGGCCGTCGATGTGCGAATGCCCAGGTCGGTCTTCAGCATCGTCAGCATGGTTTCCATCCGCTCACCGCCTTAATTCATTTGTCTGTATCGGTTCTCCAAAAGCCTTCCCCCGTTGGGGAAGGTGTCAGCGGCCATGCCGCTGACGGATGAGGTCTCCCGTTCCCCGCGATCATCATGCGCTGGTCACGGTCACCGTGCACTGAGCGGACAGGCCGTTCGCGGTGGTCACGGTGATCACGCTGGTGCCAGCGGCCACGCCGGTCACCTTGCCAGTGTTGTCAACCGTCGCCTTGGCGGTCGTGCCGGAAGTCCAGGTCAGCGTGGTTTCAACGCCGTAGGGGTTGATCACGGGAACCAGGGTGATGTTGGCGTCTGCGGCCACGGTCGCGGTGGCAGGCAGCCAGATGCTCTCCGGCTGGTTCGCGGTGTCGCTCACGAAGGTCGCGCTGGTGGTCGGGTTGGTGCCGTCGATGCCGATCAGCACGAACGCCTCGGCGATCACGGGCTTGCCGTCCCAGCGGGTCGTTCCCTTGAACACGGTCTGGTCGGACAGGAACAGGAAGTGCTCGCTGGACGCGAACCGCTCGCCGGCGCGCTCGATCATGTGATACAGATCGAAATAACCGGTCAGGATGTTGTCGTCGGGCATGATGGAGGTCGGCAGCACCTCGATGATGCCGCCCAGCACGGGCATGGTGCCGTTCACCCCGGAGACGATCGCGCCGGAGGCGTCGATGCTCATGGCGGCGGCAATGATCTTGCCGTAGGTGGTCTCGTTCATCACCCATACGCGTTCGCCTCGGGCATACGCGCCCTTGGAGTAGCCAGCCGCCAGGGCCAGCTGCTGAAACAGCGCCAGGCCGGTGTAGGTGTTGGCGATGGTGCGGATGTTGCTCTCGTGCAGGTCCACCCACGGACGCGCCGTCGGGCTGTAACCGGCGGGCTGGCTGGTCTGGGCCAGGCGCGGGATGATGCCCAGGGGCATGTTGGTTCCGGTGCCATACAGGATGGTTTTGTCGTCGGTGTAGCCCAGGGACTGGCCCAGGGTCAGCAGAATCTCGGCCATCAGGTCGATATCGCTGTCCTCCAAGTTGGCGTTGCAGACGATGAAGTATCCGCCCAGCTTCCAGCAGCCGAAGGCGTCCTGGTAGAACGTCATGTTCAGCTCGTTCAGACGGGCGCAGCACTCCGTCCACACCGCCTCGGGGATGCCGCCGGAGATCAGGATGCGGCCCTCGCCGTTGACGCGGCTCACGGTCACATGCCTGTAGAGTTTGGAGTAGCGCAGCACGTTTTCGCGCAGCAGGCCCAGCATGACCTCGGGGATCAGCAGGCCGATGTTGTTGATGGCGCGGGTCTGCTTGGTGTCCTGCGCGCCCCGGATGGTGCGCTTGATGCCGTCAAGGAAAGACTGCACGTCCTCGCGCTCGATCATGGAGCGCTGCTCGGCGACGGTCATGCCGCCATATACGTGTGCTCGGGTGATGTTGTGCCTTTCACGGGTGCTCATGTCTTCATGCCTCCGTTCGTTGTTTTCCGCAGGCGTCTGAGGGTCGGTGGTCTGGTTGGCGGGCGGCTCGGTGTTCTGGGCGGCCTCCTCTGCCTCCAGTTCGCCCTCCAGCTTCTTGATCTCGTCGTTCAGCCGGGCGATGGCGCTTTCGTTTTCGGCCTGGTCGGCTTCGAACGCCTGAACCATCTCCTCGACCGCGGAGCGCTGCTCCTCGGTCTCGACTTCCTCGATGGCCTTGGCCAGCTCGGCCTCCCTGGCCTTGTTCGCTTCGCGCTTCTCCAGCAGCGCCTTCAGCTGCTTGCGCGTGTTGTCGATCTGCTTCTTAATCAGCAGCGCCTTCAGTGCCATGCTTGATTCTCTCCTTTGCCTTGGTCTTCCACGCTTCCAGGCTGCGCGCCTTCAGCAGGTCGCGCTCCTTCTCCCGCGCGGAGATGTTCGTGGCCTCGTAGGCCGGGAAGGTACACGCGGACACCTCAAACAGGTTGACCTCCTGGATCGTCCAGTGAATGGAACCGTCTTCGCCGACCTCGGTGTCTTCTCTGACGATCTCAAACCCGAACGAGCACTGATCCACGTCGCCCCGCTTGACGCGCTCGTACAGGTTGACGGCATCCTGATCGTTCGGATTGATCGTGATTTCGCCAAACAGGCCGTGCTCGTCCTCTGACAGCCGCAGCGTGTGCGCCTTGGTCCGTCCCAGCACCAGGGTGGTATCGTGGTTGATCAGCGCCCGGACGTCCCCCGACAGGGTCCGGGAAAAAGCGCCCGGCGCGATGCTCTCGCTCATACCCGGCGCGATTTCATAGTTGGAATTGAAGACGGCAAAATAGCCCTCGATGTGGGGCGCCTCGCCGTCTTCACGGGTCGCGAACTGTGTCGCCACCGTCCGCAGCTGTCTCATGGCCCTCTCCATGTCCATCTTCCTTTCGCAGCGGGCACCGGCCCGCCTGTTCCGTCAATACACACCAGCCCTTGCAGCGCAGATACCGCTGGTGGCCACACAGGCCTCCGGCGCTGCACGTGATCCGCATTTCCCTGTCGTAGCTGGCCCGGGGGCAGGATAGTGTCAGCTTCATCCGTTCCCCACCAGCTTCTTCTGGTTTCCCGCGTCCTCGACGGGGATGTAGTTTTCCAGCCGCACGTAATCGGTCAGGCCCGCGGGCTGCATGTGCATACGGTCGCGCCATTCGTCGCCGTTCACATAGCCGCGGTCCGCGCCGGCCAGCAGCACGTCGGACATCTGCTTCAGGTCGTAGTCCACCAGGCTCCAATAATTGAGCTGCAGATACCACTTCGGACTGGTGATCAGCGCCCGGGTCATTTCCTGCTGGATGATCAGGGCGATGGTCTTGATCCGGGTTTCGATGAAGCTGTTCCACTCGTCCCGCTTGAACTCGCCCACGCCCAGCAGGTAGGGCGGCACGCCCACAACCGCCGCCACGGTGCGCTTGTCCAGCTCCACCGTGTCCCTGATGGCTAAATCGGCCAGGGTCAACGGCTTCACCTGTTCAACCTGGATCTGTTCGGCGGGGATCAGCCACGGCGCGCCCTGGTATGGCGGGCGGATGTAGCTCTCCAGAAATTTGTTGCGCTGTTCCTTGTCCTTGAACAGGCCGTCCGTCGAATCCACCTTGACGATGATCGAGGGCTTCCACTCGCTGGAAAGGAAGGCCGTCTTGGTCTTCTCGGCCTGCTTCAGGTTGGCCGCGATCTCCTTCAGCGTCACGGTGACGCCCCGGCCCTTCCAGGCGTAATGCGGGTCGGGATTGTACGCGAAGTGCAGCAGGTCGCCCGGCCGCCGGGCCACGCCGTCGATCAGCACCCGGTAATCCCGCCTGGAGTTCCCCACCGGCTGGAACGTCACCCGGTCCGCCGCTATGGGCTCCAGGCTCTGCAGGATGCCCTTCCACGTGTGGGGCACCACCACGCTGTTGCCCTTGCCGTACAACAGCAGCGTCATCACGATGACCGTCATCCACTGCATTCGCGTCATGTTGTCGCACGGGGTGATGTCGATGGCCCGGCTCAGCTCGTTCACGATCCGCTTGTCGCCGCCAGGGGTGTTCTCCATCAGGTAGATGGTCATGCTGCCGATCAGCTCTGCGATCCTTAGACAGGCCGTCTGAATCTCCGGGTTGTCGCTCAGGCGGGTGTAGCCCACCGGGCACTCGTCGTTGTCCCCGGCCAGCCACAGGGCGAAGCTGCCCCCGGTCTGATCCCGCTGCTGCTGGGCGCGTCCGCGCCGCTTTCTCTTGCTCATTCGTCTTACCACTCCCAGGCGTTCTCGGCCTTGACCGTCTCCTCCATCCAGCGGATGCAGGCAAACACCGAAGCGTCGAACAGGTCAATTCTGTGCTTCGGCGCCGATGGGTCCTTGCCGTACTGTATCAGGTCGTCGGTTTTTTCGATAGCGTGGACGTTGGCCACGCAGTATTCATAGGCGTCGCTGTGCAGATAATAGAGCGTTCCGTCGTTTGCGGATTTCTCGATGTGCCGGAATCCCCGGCTCTTCAGGATGTACAGCTGCGGCTGGTTCTTGATCTTGAAGCCCGCCCGCTTCATCAGTGGCACGTATTCCTCTCCGGCGAACTTCATGTCGTGGCCCACGGCCTCGATCCTGAAGCCCATGGCCCTCATCTGCGTGAACCAGAGCACGATGTCGGAATAGTTGACCGTCGGGGTGTTGCAGATGGTCAGCCAGCCATCGTCTTCCCAGCCGAACAGGGGGATGTCGTCCTCGTCGGCCTTCCTCGCCGCCTCGGTGCGGGGAAAGAAGCCGTGGGTGATGCAGATGTCAATTCCCTGATACTGCCCCCATAGCGCGGCGGCGGTCAGGTCGTGCATCCGGGAAAGGTCCGCGCCGCCGTACCACTTCACCGGCAGCCGCGCCAGCTGCTCCAGCGTCCAGCTGTATTTCCCGTCGCTCTGCTTGAACTTCGACAGGTCGAACCAGGCGTTCAGTGCCGTGGTATAGATGTTCAGGGACCGGCTGAAGAAGTCCTTGCGCTGCTGCGGGTCGTTCTGGGCCTCGATGGCCGCCTGCATCATGTCCGACGGGCGGATCGTCACGCCGTATGACGGATTGGCCTTCTGGTGCTGGATGGGGTTCAGGTAATCGACGTTCCCCTTCTCGTCCTGGTCGGCCCGGGAGATGAACACGAACAGGCTGTCGTCCTTCACTTGGCCGGTGACCACCTTGATCCCGTACTCCATCCGGCGGTAGCAGAATGAATTGACATTGTCGCCCGCCGTGGTGATGCCCAGCATGATCTTGTTGGTGTAGGCCTTGCCCGCTTCCTTGAAGCGGTTGTACTGCGCCGCCTTCTTCATCGCGTGGATCTCATCGGCGATGGTGAAGGGCGCGTTGAAGCTGTCCTGGGCGTCCGGGTTGGAGGCCAGTGCCTCGATGTGGATAAAGCCGTCCGGGTTGCCCTCTTCGTCCAGGAAGTCCAGATGGAGCGAGTGCTCGGCGTTGTTATTCCGGATCCGGAACTCCCCGGCCATCCCCCGGTATCGGAGGGTGTACAGGATGTCTTCGAAGCTCTCAAGGGCCTGTTTCATCGAGGCGGCCACGATGTATAGCTTCGCGCCGCTCTTCCGCTCCAGCAGGCCCAGCCCGAAGGCCAGCGCCGCGATGAAGAATGTCTTTCCGTTCTTTCGGGGAACGAAGATCAGGGCCTCCTTAAAGCGCCGTTCCCGTCGGCCCTTATAGTAAAACCCCAGCAGGTTGTACACGATGAACACCTGCCAGGGCAGCAGCCGGAACGGGGTATTGGTCAGCGGCGTGCCATCCAGCGCTTGCCCCTGCTTGTGCACCATCACGCGCTCGATGATGTTGCAGACGAAATCCGGGTCCTTTGTGCGCAGGGTCAGGTCCTTGCGCTCCAGGTCGGCGAGGAACCGCTTCGCCGCGGCGGCCACCTCGGCCCCGCAGACGTTGACGCCGGCGGCCCGCGCCTCGGCGGCGGTTTGGTAGGCGACCTCGGTCGAAGCGGCGCAGGCCTTCGCGTAGGCGATGGCGATCTTCTTGTATCGCTTCGCCCTCGGCATCTTAGCCGCCAAGGCCCTTCAACGCCTCTCCCAACGCGGATTTCTTTCGCTGCTTCATCGCCGCCTCGTCGATCTTTTTCAGCCCCGCCGGGGTCAGCCCCAGGTCCCGCCAGTAGGCCAGCGCGTCCCGGTTCAGGTCGTTGATCATCCGGAGGATGGGGTTCTGCTCGAAGTTGGTCGCCCCAGCCTTGTTGGTGTGCTCGATCAGCACCTCGCCGCCCTGCTCGATGAACAGCGCCTCGGCCTCGTCCCGGCGCTCCAGGATTGCGGCCAGCGTGTCGATCACGTCGCCGAACCATTCCCGATAGGTCCCCGCCGCCCGGCAGCTGGCCGTGATCCGCGTCACCCATTCGCTCTTCTCCACGCTCCCGCCTCCCTTCGCTGAACCTCATGCCGACTTCTGCGCTACTTCGTGCCCCTCAGCCGCCATTTTACCCCATTTGCCAAAATTTCCGCCCACTTGGAAAAAGCTGCCCCCACCGGTCCCCGGGGTATCGGGTTGTCACGGGCAACCCGGGGGTGGCTTGCGCGCGCGCGTTATCTTGTAAAGAA
>JAZSAA010000017.1:0-2359 GCA_045601625.1 Clostridia bacterium
CATTTTTCCGGGCGCTCGATGCCCAGCATGACGCGACTGATGCACAGCAGCTGCTTCTGGCCCTGGGACAGCAGGCCGCCGTCCTCGCCGATGAAGGTGTCGTAGCCGTCAGGCAGGCGGGTGATGAAGCCGTGGGCGTGGGCGGCCTTCGCGGCGGCCACCACCCGCTCCATGTCCGCGCCTGGGTCGCCGAAGGCGATGTTTTCCCGGATGGTCCCGGCCTTGAGCCAGGTCTCCTGGAGCACCATGCCGTAGGCGGCGCGCAGGCTGGCCCGGGGCACCGCGGCAATGTCCCGCCCGTCCACGCAGATCGCGCCGCCCTGGGGCTCGTAGAAGCGCATCAGCAGGTTGATGAGCGTGGTCTTGCCGCAGCCGGTGGGGCCGACGATGGCCACCCGCTGGCCGGGCCGCACCGACAGGTTGAAGCCCCGGATCAGCGGCCGGTCGGGGGTATAGGAGAAGTCCACGTCCCGCCAGTCCACCCGGCCCCGCACGTCTTCCAGCGGCTGCGCGCCGGGGGCGTCGGGCGCCTCGGCGGGGGCCTCGATCAGCTCGAACAGCCTTGAGGCGCAGGCCACGGCGTTCTGCAGCTCCGTCACCACGCCGGAGATCTCGTTGAAGGGCTTGGTGTACTGGTTGGCGTAGCTCAGGAAGGCCGTCAGCGTGCCCACGGTCATCCCCCCGCCCGCCAGCGCCGAGAGCGCCCCGGCCAGGGCCACCAGCGCGTACACCACCGAGTTGACGAACCGGGTGGAGGGGTTGGTCAGCGAGGAATAGAAGGTGGCCTTCAGCGAGCAGTCCCGCAGCGTTTCGTTGATGCCGTCGAAGGCGGCGGTCTCGGCGGCCTCCCGGCCGTAGGCCTGCACCACCTTCAGGTTGCCGATGCGCTCGTCGATGAAGGCGGTCTGCGCGCCCCGGGCCTCGGACTGGGCCCGGAACATGGCGTAGGTCCGCCGGGCGATGAACCTCGCCACGAACAGCGACAGCGGCGTCACCCCCACCACCACCAGCGTGATGCGCACATCCTGGCTGAACATGAACGCCAGCGTGCCCAGCATGGTCAGCACCCCGGAGAACAGCTGCGTGAAGCCCATCAGCAGGCCGTCCGCCAGCTGGTCGGCGTCGGAGATGACCCGGCTGACCGTCTCGCCGTGGGGGTGGGCGTCGATGTACGAAAGGGGCAGGCGGTTGATGTGGGAAAGGGCCTCCTCCCGCAGGTCGCGCACCACGTCGAAGGTGACCCGGTTGTTGACGACGTTCATCACCCACTGGCCCAGCGCCGTCACGGCCACGCAAATGCCGATCTTCCACAGCAGCGGCCCGATCACGTCAAAGCGCACCGCCCCGGCCCCGACGATGCCGTCGATGGCCCGCCCCACCAGGATCGGCACCACCAGCGTCAAAACCACCGTGACCGCCGAAAGCCCCAGCGAAAGCAGCACCAGCCACCGATACCGGCCAATGCGGCGCAGGACCTTTTTGACCGTGGCGGATTGGGATGAGGATGTGTTTGTGTTTTTCATGGCGTTGTCCTTCTGTCACTTGCCGAGAATTTCATTGACGGTCCTGTCGATCGTCCCGCAGACGCCCTCAAAGTATCGGGCCATATCACAGTTTGAAAAGCGCAGGCCGCGCAGGCCGCAGGCAGGTCCGGTGGGGTTGCCTCCCCTCAAAGGGGCATCGAGCGCCAGGAAAACAGTCCAGTGGACTGTTTTCAGCGAGATGGGGCCGGCAGGCCCGTGGACGGCGCCGAGCGCGGCGAGGCGGTGGGGTTCCGTAACCCAATCAGTTTTCTGTACCAAACTGGCTCTCCCAGATCTCCCGGTACACCTCGCAGTTCTCCATCAATTCCCCGTGCCTGCCCTTTCCCACGACCCTGCCGTCGTCCAGCACGAGTATCAAATCCGCGCCCATCACCGAGGCGCACCTTTGCGATATGATGAACGTGGTGGGCTTATACTCAAGGGCGGCGACGGCCTTCCTCAGCCGGGCGTCGGTGGCCATGTCCAGGGCGGAGGCGCTGTCGTCCAGTATCAGGATCTCCGGCCTTCGCACCAGCGCACGGGCGATGGTCAGCCGCTGCTTCTGGCCGCCGGAGAGGTTGCCGCCGTTCTGGGCGATCTCCCCGTCCAGGCCCCCCTTGGCGGCCAGCACGTCGGCGGCCTGGGCGGCCTCGGCGGCGGCGAGGAGGTCGGCGTCGGTGGCGTCGTCCCGGCCCCACAGCAGGTTTTCCCGTATCGTCCCCTTGAACAGCGAGGCCTTCTGCATCACGAAGCCCACCCGCCGCCGAAGCCCGGCCCGGGGCCAGCGTTTCACGTTCACCCCGTTCACCAGCACCGCCCCTTCGGTGGCCTCGTAG
>JAZSAA010000018.1:0-2217 GCA_045601625.1 Clostridia bacterium
CACCGAGAACACGCTGGTGTCCGGCCACCTGATGCCGGGGCACATCGTGGACCTGAACGATTACCAGGTGCCCGAGTGGCCCACCACTCCCGAGGGCGAGGCGCGCCAGGCCCGGGAGTGGGTGGAGATGCTGTGCCTGCTGTTCGCCCACCCGCGGGTGGAGGCCGTCACCGCCTGGGATTTCACCGACGGCTGCTGGCTGGGCGCGCCCAGTGGGCTGCTGGCCGCGGACAACCGGGAAAAGCCCGCGTACAAGGCGCTGGATAAGCTGATCAACGGCCAGTGGCGCACCGGGGGCGAGGTCACCACCGACAAGAACGGGCGCGCTGAAGTGGAAGGCTTCAAGGGGATGTACACCCTGGCCGAAGCGAACAGGAAGGCGGAATTCCACTTGGACACGAATGCACAGCGCATCGATGTCGTGTTGAAATAGGCGCAAGAATCAAACCACCGCCCCGTTCAGGATGAGGAATCGGATTCCTCGTCATTCCTGAACGGGGCGGTGGTTTTTATTCGCATTTACAGATTCTGATTTATCGAGCAGGGCTCGATAAATCCTTCTTCGCGCACTCCTTCATCCCCACCGTAGTATAGCAGATCACCTTATCGAAGGTGATCAGCATGGCGGGGAGCAGCACGATGACGACCACCATGCTGATCAGCGCGCCGCGGGCCAGCAGCACCACGATGGCCTTGATCATATCCACCCGGGAGTACAGCGCCACGCCCACGGTGGCGGCGAACAGGCTCAGGCCGCTGGTGATGATCGACACCACCGACGCCTCGTGGGCCCTGAGCATGGCGTCCCGCTTGGCAAGGCCGCCCTTGCGCTCGCGGACGTAATGGGTGGTCATCAGTATGGCGTAGTCCACCGTCGCGCCAAGCTGGATGGTGCCCACCACCACCGGGGCCACGAAGGGCTGGTGCACGCCGGTGTAGTAGGACCAGGCCATGTTGATGAATATGGCAAATTCGATCACCGTTACCAGGATCGCCGGCAGGCTGACGGACTTGAACACCAGCATGACGATGATGAATATGGCCAGCACCGACACCGTGTTCACCCGCACCAGGTCCACCGAGGTCACGTCCTCCAGGTCCTTCATCAGCGGCGCTTCGCCGATGACCATGCCCTTCGGGTCGTGGGCCTTGACGATCTCGTCGATCTTCGCGATCTGGGCGTTGACCTCCGGGGTGGCGGCGGAGTAGTCCGAGCAGACCATCATCAGCTCCCAGCTGTCGGTGCGCAGGGCGTCCACCAGCTTCTTGGGCAGCATGTCCTCGGGGATCATCGAGCTGGTCACACTGCTGATGCCCAGCGCCCACTGCACGCCCTCCAGCTGCTCCACCTCGTCCAGTATCTTCAGCTTGTCCTTGCCGGGAAGCTGGCTGTCCACCATGATGATGTGCATGTTGGACATGTTGAACTCCCCGGACAGCTTCCTGTTGGCGATGGCGCTGTCCAGCGTGTCGGGCAGGCCCTTGTCGATGTTGTAGTACAGCTGCACGGCGTTGTTGCCCATGTAGGCCGGCACGATGAGGATCAGGAACAGGGCGATCCAGATGGCCGGCCGCCTGATGATGAAGCGGGAGGGCCGGTCCATGTTGGGGATAAACGAGCGGTGCCGGGTCTTTTCGATGGCCTTTTCAAAGGTCAGCACCATGGCGGGCAGGAACGTGGTGCAGCAGATCACGCCGATCAGCACGCCCTTGATCATCACCACGCCCAGGTCGCGGCCCAGGGCGAAGGTCATGAAGATCAGCGCCGCAAAGCCCGCGATGGTGGTGGTGGAGCTGCCGATGACCGATGTGAAGGTCTCGGCGATGGCTTCGCCCATGGCCTCCTCCCGGCTGTCGATGGTCTGGCGCGCCGCCTCGTAGCTGTGCAGCAGGAAGATGGAGTAATCCATCGTCACGCCCAGCTGCAGCACCGCCACCAGCGCCTGGGTGATGTAGGAGATCTGTCCCAGGAACACGTTGGTGCCCATGTTGTACACGATGGCCACGCCGATGCTGGACAGGAAGATCAGCGGCACCACGAAGGAGGTGGTGGTCAGCATCAGCACGATCAGCGAAAGCACCGACGCGATGACCACGTACATCGGCATTTCCGACATGGCCAGCGTCTTGATGTCGGTGACGATGCCCGCCATGCCGCTGATGAAGCACTGCCTGTTCACCACCCCGCGCAGGTCCTGTATGGCCTGCATGGTGCTC
>JAZSAA010000019.1:0-12755 GCA_045601625.1 Clostridia bacterium
AGCACCCTCCCAAGCGGCGCGCGGCCGCCCTGGGCCGCTGTGCGTTTTTTTACCCATCGAAATTTTTGCGATAGTATGGACAAACACAATGCTGACGTGATATAATGAAAATGTTAAGATGTATTCTTTTCCAATGACCGCCCGGGGGAGTGTCACCCATGGATAAATACTGCTTTGATCCCGCGCAGCAGGCGCTGCTTGAGCACATGCCGGTTCCGCTCGCCGTATTCCAGCTCGTGGACAAGCGGATCGTGACCGTCGCGCTGTCCGACGGCTTCTGCGAGCTGCTGGGCGTGGAGGACCGGGCGCGGGCCTATGCCGCCATGAACCGGGACACCTATCAGAACGTGCACCCGGACGACGTGGCGCGCGTCGCGGAGGCGGTGTATCGCTTCATGCGGGACGGCGGCGAGTTTGACGCCATCTATCGCCTGAAGGACAGGAACGGCGTGGGCTATATCGTCATTCACGCCTTCGGCCGGCACATGTACACCCCGACGGGCGAGCGCCTGGCCCAGATCTGGTATGCCGACGAGGGCGCATATTCCGAGGACACCGCGAGGCAGGGCGTCGCCCTGAACTGGGCCCTGAGCGAAGCCCTGCACCAGGAGAGCCTCGTGAAGGCCAGCTATTACGACTATCTCACCGGGCTGCCCACCATGACCTACTTCTTCGAGCTGGCGGAGCTGGGCAAGGACGCCATCCAGAAGGCGGGAGGCGACCCCGTCCTGCTGTACATGGACTTCTTCGGCATGAAGTACTTCAACCAGAGAAACAGCTTTGCCGAGGGCAACAAGCTGCTCCGGGCCTTCGGCAGGGTCCTGGCGAAGACCTTCGGGAACGACAGCTGTTGTCACATCAACGCCGATCACTTCGCCGTGTACACCCGCGCCGAGGGCCTGGAGGACGCGCTGCGCCGTCTGTTCGCGGAAAGCGAGAAGATGAACGGCGGCAATTCGCTGCCCGTTCGGGTGGGCATCTACCCGGCCAGCATGGAGGACGTGCCCGCCAGCACGGCCTGCGACCGGGCGAAGCTGGCCTGCGACGCCTTGGGCAAGACATTTGTCTCCGGCTACAACTGGTACAGCGTGGGCATGCGGGACGAGCTGGAAAAGCAGCAGTACATACTCACCAACCTGGACCGGGCCATCAAAGAGCGCTGGATACAGGTTTATTACCAGCCCATCGTCCGGGCAGTCACCCAGAAGGTCTGCGACGAGGAGGCCCTGGCGCGGTGGATCGACCCCGTCAACGGCTTCATGTCCCCGGCGGATTTCATACCCCACCTGGAGCGCTCCAGCCTGATCTACAAGCTGGACCTGTACGTGCTGGAGCGGGTGCTGGAGAAGATGAAGCTCCAGCGGGAGGCCGGGGGCGACATCGTGCCCCATTCCATCAACCTGTCCCGGTCCGACTTCGACGCCTGCGACATCGTCGAGGAGATCCGCAGGCGGGTGGACGCCGCCGGCGTGGCCCACGACCGCATCACCATTGAGATCACCGAGAGCGTGGTGGGCAGTGACTTTGGCTTCATGAAGGGGCAGATCGAGCGCTTCCAGAAGCTGGGCTTCCCGGTGTGGATGGACGACTTCGGCAGCGGCTATTCCTCGCTGGTCGTACTGCAGGGCATCCCCTTCGACCTGATCAAGTTCGACATGAGCTTCATGCAGAAGCTGGACGAGGGCGACAGCGGCAAGATCATACTGACCGAGCTGATGAAGCTGGCCACGTCTCTGGGCGTGGACACGGTCTGCGAGGGCGTTGAGACGGCGGCGCAGGTGGCCTTCCTCCGGGAGATTGGCTGCTCCAAGCTCCAGGGTTATTACTTTGAAAAGCCCGTGCCGATGGAGCAGATACTGGAGCGCTATGAAAAGGGCTTCAAGTTCGGCTATGAGAATCCGGCGGAATCGGACTATTACGAGGCCATCGGCCGCGTCAACCTGTACGACCTGGCGGTGATCGCCAACGAGGAGGAAAACGCGTTCCAGAACTTCTTCAACACCCTGCCCATGGGCATCATGGAGATCAGGGACGATCGGGTGAGCTTCGTGCGCACGAACCAGTCCTACCGGGATTTTATGAAGCGCTTCTTCCACATGGAGCTGGCGGAAAAGCCGGACGGCTATACCGCCTCGCCCTTCGGGCCGGGGTCGGCCTTCATGAAGCTGGTGCAGGACTGCTGCAAAAGCGGCGGCCGCGCCTTCTTCGACGAGCAGATGCCGGACGGCTCCGTCGTCCACGCCTTTGCCCGCAGGATCGGCGCGAACCCGGTGACGGGAACCGTTGCGGTAGCCATCGCCGTGTTGTCGATCTCCGAACCCAACGAGGGCGCGACCTACGCCGACATCGCCCGGGCGCTGGCGGCGGACTACTACAACATCTACGTCGTCGACCTGGACACCGAGCGCTTCATCGAATACACCTCGCCGGTGGGCGTGGAGGACCTGGCCATGGAGCGCCACGGCGAAAACTTCTTCGCCGCGGTCCAGCGCGACACCATGACCCGCATCTATGAAGAGGACCGGGAAACCTTCCTGGAGGGGTTCTCGAAGCAGAAGATCATCCGCGAGCTGGACGAGCAGGGCGTGTACACCACCACCTACCGGCTGATCGACACCGGCACGCCGATGTATGTGAACATGAAGATCACCCGCATGCATCCCGGCGGAAACCGGATCATCATGGGCATCAGCATCATCGACGCCCAGATGCGCCAGCGGGAGCAGATCCAGCAAATCCAGCGGGAACGGGATACCCTCGCCAGGGTGATGGCGCTGTCCGAGGACTACCTCAGCCTGTACATGATCGACCCGGACACGGGCCGGTACGTGGAATACAGCGCATCGGACGAATACGAGCGCCTGGGCCTGGCCAAGGGCGGGAAGGATTTCTTCCTCCAGGGCGTCATCGACGGCCGGCGCACCGTCCACCCGGAGGACCTGCCCCTGTTCCTGGAGCGCTTCAGCCGGGAGAACGTCATGCGCGAAATCGAACAGAACGGCGCGTTCAAGCTGCAATACCGCCTGCAGATCGGGGATGAGGCAAGGCCCGTCAGCCTGAGAATCGCCCCGTTCCAGGACGGCAGCGATGAAAAGCTGGTGGCGGGCGTGCGCGCGTGGCGGGAGCGTCGGTAAGGGTTTATGAACAAGCCCCCAACCGACAAGCAACCATGATCGAAAGTCGGTACTTGCAGCGGCGGCGGCCGCGCCGCAATGCGCATCACAGACTGCCTTTCACAGGAAACAGACGCAGCACAGCCATGGACGACCATTGAAGAAAAGAGGTGTCGCCATGAATCGCGTTCCGGATCGGAACCAGAGGAAACAGGAAATCGGAATGGCCTTGCGAAGGGAGGCTTTCCTGCCCCACGAAGCGGACCCGGAGGTCTACGCGGCCGTGCTGGAAAACATCGGCGTGTCCTCGGACCGGGATGTGAGCATCCTGATCTCCATCGTTCAGGACGCGATCATGATGGCGCGGCGAGAGGAACGCCCCACGGCCCCGCTGGATACCTTCCGGGACTGGCTGATGAGGAAGCTGGTCGAATGACGAAAGGGACTGTCTAATACTATACTACTACAATATATTTGGTCGGTCTCTTGACTGGCTGTCAAGTTTACCGACCAGATATATTGTAGTAGAATAGTACAAATAGAGTTTCGCAGAATAAAACAGCAATAGGGGCAGCATCTCGTGCGCGGGAAGCGCGCGCGAGATGCCGCCCCTACAATTGCATTTCTTTCATATGTTTTTTTAGTGACAGCTCCCTTTTACTATGTCTCGTCCTTCTTCATCAGCTTCAACAGCGGCTTTGCCTCGGGCAATATGAAGTCCATCGGTGAGGGCACGTCCTTCACCGCGTCGATCCAGTCCAGCAGGAATTGTCGGTAGGCGGGAGTGGGCTCGGCGGCGATCTTCTCAAGGTCGATGCCGTTGATGTTGCCCAGGTTCGGGGCCTTGTGGGGGTCCGCCGCCTCGAAGCTGTACAGCAGGCGCAGGGCGTCGCCGTAGTGCTCCCAGCCTTTGACCAGCGGCGTGCCGTCGTCGCTGCGCATCAGCAGCTTGGATTCCTTGAAGCCCTCAAGCTGCAGGGCGATGCGATCCTGCTTGACCATGCGGGTGAACTCCCAGCGGAAGCCCTTGTAGGTGTCCACGCAGAGCGCCACCGGCGCTTCGAGCACATACCTGCGCAGCAGGTGGGACGTGTAGAAGGACGCCTTCGGCTTGTTTATGAACAGCAGGATCAGCGTCCAGTTGCGCTCGTCCATGGTCATGCCCGGAGCGTGCCCGTCGCGGATGCGTGCCAGCCGGTTCCTGTAGAAGGTGTTGAACTCGACGTCGCTGGCGGGCAGAGGATGCTGGTGGGCGCAGACCGGACAGGCCGAGGGCCTGTCGGGCGAGGGGAAGATGTTGTGGCAGCGTGGGCAGGCGTACAGCGGCATGGGGAAACCTCCACAGACACCATGTACGCAGACATAGGACTGCGCACACAGCAATGATATATCATGATACCATAGAAAAGCGCCGCTGTCCACAAGGAAAAGTTTTGCTTTTGTATTGCAATTTGATGATGGGGGAGAAT
This sequence comes from Clostridia bacterium, assembly GCA_045601625.1. GTDB lineage: Bacteria > Bacillota > Clostridia > Christensenellales > Aristaeellaceae > UBA2862. The sequence continues at coordinate 4,583 of JAZSAA010000019.1, forward strand.
AAAATTCTGATTTATCGAGCAGGGCTCAATAAATCAGAATTTAGTGGTTAGCGGCTAGTGACTAGTGGCTAGTGGTGGATCAAGAGGCGCGGTTTCAAATTTTCAATTTGGAAAACCGCGGTTTCGGCTTATAGCCGAAACTGACTTGGCCGAATTGGGAATTCGGTCAAGTCACCGTCCCTGCGGGATTTGTTTGATTCAAGGGAAACAGCAGAGGTTTCAACGCTTCTCAGTCCTTTAATCAAAAGAAATCCGCAAGGATTTCCTCCTTCATTAGCCACTAATCACTAGCAACTAGCCACTCAAAATCTGATTTGTCGCCTCAGCGACAAATCAGATTTTTCACTGTCCCGACGGGTTTTCCGACGCCTTTTCCCTTGTCATCAGGGTGTAGACCACGCCCCGGGGCTCCATGCCGCGGTTGACAATCTGGTCCACGCCCTCGGTGATGGGCATCTCCACGTTGTAGCGCCGGGCCAGCTGCATCGTGGCGTCCAGGGCGTTGATGCCCTCCACCACCATGCCGATCTTCGCTATGGCCTCCTTCGGCGGCACGCCCTCGCCGATCAGCTGGCCGCAGCGATTGTTGCGGCTGTGGCGGCTGGTGGCGGTGACGATCAGGTCGCCCATGCCGGCCAGGCCCGAGAAGGTGCGCTCGTGGCAGCCCATGGCGGTACCCAGGCGGGTGATCTCGGCCATGCCCCGGGTGATCAGCGCCGCCCGGGCGTTGTCGCCGTAGCCCAGACCGGTGGAGATGCCCGCAGCCAGGGCGATGATGTTCTTCACCGCGCCGCAAAGCTCCACGCCCTCGATGTCGGTATTGGTGTACACCCGCAGGCAGGAGTTCATGAAGATGTCCTGCACGCGCCGCGCCGCCCCGATGTCGGGGCAGGCGGAAACGATGGTGGTGGGCAGGTCCCTGGCCACCTCCTCGGCGTGAGTGGGGCCGGACAGGGCCACCAGGGGGTTGCCGTGGGAGCCGTGGGCGTCCAGCTCGCTGCGGATGACCTGGGTCATCGTCATCAGCGTATTTGGCTCCATGCCCTTGGCCACGTCCACGATGATCTGCCCGTCGCGCACGAACGGCGCGGCGGCGCGGGCTGTGGCACGCACGTAGACCGAGGGCACCGCGAACAGCAGCACGTCCCGGCTCCGGCAGGCTTCCTCGATATTGGTGGTGAAGCCGGTGGCGTCGGGGGTGACCATGTCCGGCAGGTTGGGCTGCCGGCGGGTGGCGCTGAGCCGCTGGATCTCCTCCGGCAGGGCCGACCAGACCATCACCCCGTGGCCCAGGTTGGTCAGCATCCGCGCCAGCGCCATGCCCCAGGTGCCCGCCCCCAGCACGCCGATGGACGCCGGGGCGGGAGTGTTTGCGCGCGTCGCGCCTTGTATGTTCACGCTTGTCATGAAAAGCGCCTCCAGACGGTATGGTTTATACCATTATACCCCCTGGAGGCGCTTTGTGCAAGTTCGATCAGTACAGATTGTGAAACACCCAGCCCGGCTCCACTAGGTCGCAGTCGGGGCACAGGCCGGAATACTCGTTGGCGCAGTCGTCGCAAAGCGGCGCGCCGCAGTCGGCGCAAGCACGGAAGGCCCGGGAGTCCATCGTCCTGTGGCAGTTCCGGCATTCGCTCATCGGCATGGCAATCCACCTCCGCCGCTTATTATGCGCCGATCATAAAAGGATATGCGCTCACAGCAGCTCCCGCACGGCCTTCAGAAACGCCTCCACCTCCTCGAAGTTGTTGGCGTGGCCCAGGCTGGCCCGGACAGCGCCGCGCTCCAGCGTGCCGAGGGCGCGGTGGGCCAGCGGCGCGCAGTGCAGGCCGCCCCGCACGGCGATGTCCCGGCGGGCGAGGGCGTCGGCAGCCTGGGCGGAGGGCAGGTTGCCTACGTTGAAGCACACGATCCCGGCCCGGCCCGCCTCCTGCCGGGGACTGTACAGCGTTACGCCGTCCATCCCGGCCAGCCCCTCATACAGCGCCTGGGTCAGCTCCCGCTCGTGCATCATGATCTGGGAAAGCCGCGGCGCGACGTAGCCGCAGCCCGCCGCCAGCCCCGCGATGCCGGGCAGGTTCACCGTCCCGGATTCGTAGCGCTCAGGCAGCGTGTCCGGCTGCGCAAGGCTGTGGGAATCGGTGCCGGTGCCGCCCTCCCGCAGCGGGCTGAGGCGCACCCCCGGGGCGATGTACAGCCCCCCGGTGCCCTGGGGCCCCAGCAGCGATTTGTGGCCGGGAAAGGCGTACAGGTCGCAGCCCAGGGCCTTCACGTCCACCGGCATGCCGCCCAGCGCCTGGGCCCCGTCGATCAGGTACCGCACGCCGGCCGCCCGCGCCACCTGCCCGACGGCGGCCACGGGCTGTATCGCCCCGGTGACGTTGCTGGCGTGGGTGCATACGATCAGTGTCGTGCGGGAGGTGAGGGCCTGCCGGACGTCCTCCGGGTCCACAAAGCCGTCGGGACGGGGCGAAACCAGCGTCAGCCCGATGCGTCCCCGCCGCGCCAGCGCGTGCAGCGGCCGCAGCACCGAATTGTGCTCCAGGCAGGTGGTCACCACGTGGTCGCCCATGTGCAGGCTGCCCTTGATGGCCAGGTTCAGCGCGTCGGTGCAGTTGAAGCAGTGGACCACGTTCATCCCGTCCGCCGCGCCCAGCAGCGCCGCCAGCTTTTCCCGGCAGTCCAGCACGATCCTGGCCGCCTCGATGGCCGCGCGGTGACCTGAACGGCCAGGGTTGGCGTTGGCCCCGGTCAGGGCCCGGCGCACGGCGTCGATCACGTCGGGCGGCTTGGGATGGCTGGTGGCCGCGTTGTCGAAATAGATCTGCATGACAGATGTCCTCCTTCACGTCCGAAGGATGCTTCGCGTAGTATAGGATACATGCGCCGGGACTGTTTTATGAGCCGGCGCGTGAATCGCTTGAAACGGAGGAGACGTTATGCGGGATGTATACGGCGTGGCGGCCTTTCGCTCGCGCCAGCAGGTGCTACGTTTCGAAGCGGCGCTGCGCCAGAGGGGCGTGCCCACTCAGGTGGTTACCACGCCCCGGGATATCTCGATGGGCTGCGGCCTGTCGGTGCGCTTTCCGATGGAGCGCCTGGGGGAGGTGCGCCGGGCGCTGGCGGCCTCAAACCCTGGCAACCTGATCGGACTGTACCGGGCAGAGTACGACGGGACGAGGCTGCGGGTGCGGCCGGTTTAGGGGGCGGGAAATTCTGATTTATCGAGCATCAGCTCGATAAATCAGATCCAACCGGCGCCCCATGCCCCCGCCCTCAAACACATCCCGGAATCAACCGAAACATACTTGACCGAACGGCCTGCGGGACTGTATAATTAAGCTGATACAGAAGCGGGCGCGTGCCCAGATGGAGGAATTGCGTATGGATGTCCAGCGCGCTGCGCAGGTGATGGAGGCGCTTCATCAGCTCTACCCCCAGGCAAAGCCTGAATTGCACTTCGCCAACCCCTACGAAACCCTGGTCGCCACGATCCTGTCCGCCCAGTGCACCGACAAGCGGGTGAACATGGTCACGGCGCGGCTGTTCCCCCAATACCCGGACGCCTTCGCCATGGCGAAGCTGGAGCCGGAGGAACTGGAGCCGCTGATCCGGGAGTGCGGGCTGTACCGCAACAAGGCCAGGAACATCGTCGCCGCCAGCCGCGCGCTGGTGGAGCAGTACGGCGGAAAGGTGCCCTCCACCCGAAAGGAGCTGATGGCTCTGCCCGGGGTCGGACAGAAGACCGCCGGGGTGGTGCTGCTGGCGGCCTTCGGGGACGACCAGATCCCGGTGGACACCCACGTGTTCCGGGTGTCCCGGCGCATCGGCCTGGCCGACGCCAACACGCCCGAGAAGGTGGAGGAGCAGCTGCGGAACCTGCTGGACCGGGACATCTGGTCCCTGGGCCACCACCTCATCATCTGGCACGGGCGGCGCTGCTGCCATGCCCGCAAGCCCGAGTGCGAGCGCTGCCCGCTGAACGGGGGACTCTGCGAAAAACACATGGAGAATTAGAATATGGCATTGTTTGTTGATGTAGTTACGATCACCGTGAAGGCGGGGGACGGCGGCAACGGCTGCGTGTCCTTCCACCGGGAGAAATTCGTACAGGCCGGCGGGCCGGACGGCGGCGACGGCGGCCGGGGCGGCGACGTGATCTTCGAAGCCACGGAGCGCATGCACACGCTGATGGACTTCCGCTACAAGCGCAAATTCACCGCAGGCAACGGCGGCGACGGCATGGCCAACCGGCGCACGGGCAAGTCCGGCGAGCCGGCGGTGATCGAGGTGCCGCCGGGTACGGTGGTGCGCGAGAAGGCCACCGGCAAGCTGCTGCTGGACCTGTACACCCCCGGCGAGCGCAAGACGCTGGTGCGGGGCGGCAACGGCGGCTTCGGCAACCAGCACTTCGCCACGCCCACCCGACAGGCACCCCAGTTTGCCAGGCCCGGCGAGAAGCGGGAGGTCATCGAGCTGACGCTGGAATTGAAGTCCATCGCCGACGTGGGCCTGGTGGGCTTCCCCAACGTGGGCAAATCCACGATCCTTTCCGTGGTGACGGCGGCGCGGCCCAAGATCGCCAACTACCACTTCACCACCCTCCAGCCGAACCTGGGCATCGTCAAGCACGGCGAGGCCAGCTTCGTGCTGGCGGATATCCCCGGCCTGGTGGAGGGCGCGTCCCAGGGCGTGGGCCTCGGCCACGCCTTCCTGCGCCACGTGGAGCGCACGCGGATGCTGCTGCACGTCATCGACATCGCCGGCAGCGAGGGCCGGGACCCGCTGGAGGACTACGACGCCATCATGAAGGAGCTGGGGGCCTACGGCGACCTGAAGAACCGCCCGATGATCGTGGTGGCCAACAAGATGGACCTGCCGGGGGGCGAGGAGAACCTGAAGCGCCTGCGGGACAGGCTGGAAGGCACGGGCATCGACGTCTACCCGGTCTCCGCCGCCACCCGCCAGAACTTCGACGCGCTTCTCTACGCTACCGTGCGGCTGCTGGACACCTGCCCGCCCGCCGAGCCCTTTATGGAGGAGGCGCTGGGCGACGCCGAGGCGCTGGCCCAGGGCGAGCCCTTTACCGTCGAGGTGGACGGCGGCGTCTACTTCGTCTCCGGCCGGGAGATGGACCGGCTGATCGCGTCGGTGAACTTCGACAACGAGGAGTCGCTGAACTGGTTCCATCGCTCCCTGCGCCGCCTGGGCGTGATCGACGCCCTGCGGGAGAAGGGCGCGAAGGAGGGCGACAGCGTCGTCATCGGCGATATGGAATTCGACTTTATAGATTGATCCAAACGGAGGACATCATCATGACTACGAAACAGCGGGCCGCCCTGCGGTCCATGTGCAATACGATGGAGCCGGTGCTGCACATCGGCAAGGAGGGCATCAACGACAACCTGGTCAAGCAGTGCTGGGATGCCCTGGAGGCGCGGGAGCTGATCAAGGTGACCGTGCAGAAGAACGCCCCCTTCGATTCCACCCGGGAGGCCTGCGACGCGCTGTGCGAGCGGGTGCACGCCGAGCCGGTGCAGACCATCGGCAGCAAGTTCTGCATCTACCGCCAGGCCCGGGAGAATTCAAAGATCAAGCTGGAGGAGCTGTAAGACGTTCTGTAGCGGCGATGCCTGCGCCGCCATCGTGCCACTGTGCTCCTGGACGAATCGCAGGATGTTTCTGTAGCGGCGATGCGGATGTCATCCTGAGCGAAGTGAAGCGGAGTCGAAGGAAATGTCATCCTGAGCGGAGCGCAGCGGAGTCGAAGGACCTTCCCGCCCCTGTCAATCCCCATCGAACAGTCGCCGTCCCCTGCCGTTTCGTACCAGCGCGACGCCCCCATGGGCCGCGACGATCAGCGCGGGGAACAAGTACCAGCCGTTGCCCGTCCAAAGGTAGCAGGCCAGCATGGCCATGGCGAGCAGCGCGCTACGGGGCGAGAATCGCGCGGACGTCAGCCCTGCCCAGAGCGCTCTGAGACGCTGGCCCGGCTTTGGCCGCGGGGGTGGAGGCAGGCGTTCGGCGGGCAGGGTGCGCAGCAGGCGGGTCAGCCTGCGGCTGTCCACCAAGGTCACGACGGGATCGCACAGGGTGTCGGCATAGACCGCCGCCCGGGGCTCGCAGGGACAGGTAGCGGCGATCACCAGCCGTTCGGCGTCCCGGTTAGCCTTCCAGGCGTTCAACACATCCCCGGAGGACATCGTCGCCTCCGGGTGCTTCAGCACCGGGGCGAGGCGAAAGCGTTCGCCGGGCCAGCGGCCTTTGACCAGTGATGTCAGCGCCATTTCAGCGTCGGCGTCGTCCAGCCCCGCGATGCGCAACAGCTCCGCCCGGGCCTGGGCGGCGGTGACCCGGCACCTGACGGGCAGGCCCAGAAGCAGCCACCGGCTCAATACCGTGCAGGCAAAGGCCGCGCCGCAGGCCAGCGGTATGCTGCCCCATGCGTTCAGGAAAAACAGGTAGTAGGCGGTCGCGCCGAGTATGCCCAGCGCGGTTCGGTCGATGAATGCGGCCATGATGGGACCTCCCGTTGACACCCGATCATCCCCGGCAAGGCTGCCTTGCTGATATAGAAGCCATATTCATGCCCTTCACCGCATTCAGAATGACGGGCTCGTGCCGTTGATTATCCAGAGCGCGGAGGTGGACGTTGACAAATCACAAGGATCGGCGATGAACAGGAATTATTTGTGCCAATATCACATATAACAAGTATTGACTGTTTACTGACGAAACATTCAATCATTTCAGGAGGATGCCGATATGAAAAAGCTGCTTTGCTTCGTCCTTATGCTGGCGATGGCCTTTTCGTCCGTCGCGCTGGCTGAACCCGCCCTCGACAGCCCTTCGGACGTTATTCCCGGCGACGCCCAATTCGACGCCTATATCCCGCTGCTGGAGGGCGCAAGGGTGGCGCTGTTCTCGAACCACAGCGGCATTGTGGGCGACCGGACCAGCGGCCTGGGGGATGCCTCGGGCATGGACGCGAGCCTCATCCCCTTCGGCAGGGACGCCGACGGCAATGACATCACCTACGGCGAGCACGTGCTGGACGCTATGCTGGCCCGGGGCGTGAACGTCACAGCCATTTTCAGCCCGGAGCACGGCTTCCGGGGCACGGCAGGCGCGGGGGAGGCGGTCAGCGATTCCGTGGACGCGGCCACCGGCGTGCCGATCCTGTCGCTGTACGCAGAAAACAGCCACTATCCCAGCGCCGAGAGCATGGATGCCTTCGACGTGCTGGTGATCGACCTCCAGGACGTGGGCCTGCGATACTACACCTACTACATCTCCATGTACTACCTGATGGACGCCTGCGCCGCCGCGGGGAAGCCCGTGGTGCTGCTGGACCGGCCCAATCCCAACGGCTTTTACGTGGACGGCCCGATCCTGCGGGATGAATTCAAGTCCGGCGTGGGGCGGCTGCCGGTGCCCGTCGTCCACGGCCTGACCCTGGGCGAGCTGGCCCGGATGATCAACGGCGAGGGCTGGCTGGAGGCGGGGGCCGACGCCTGCGACCTGACGGTGATCCCCTGCCTGAACTATACCCATGCCGACCGGGTGCCGCTGGTGCGTGCGCCGTCGCCGAACCTGAAGGACATGCGGGCGGTGTACCTGTACGCCTCCACCTGCTTCTTCGAGAACACCGCCGTGTCGGTGGGCCGGGGGACGGACCATCCCTTCGAGATCTACGGCAGCCCGTACCTGGAGGGCAGCGATGCCTTCGACTACAGCTTTACCCCCGTGAGCATGCCCGGGGCCGCTGAGCCGCCCTTTGAGGGAGAGGCCTGCTTCGGCCGGCAGCTGATGGAGACGCCGCTGGAGGAGATCTGGGACGCGGGCATCGATCTGAATTACCTGGTGGACGCCTACAACGCCGTCCATGCCGCCCACCCCGAGGTGGACTTCTTCGGAACCCCCGACAAGGAGGGTCGCTACTGGCTGGATAAGCTGTGCGGCACCGACGAAGTGCGCAGGATGATCGAAGCCGGCAAATCCGCCGAGGCCATCAAAGCCAGCTGGCAGGGGGATGTGGAGGCGTTCAAGGCACAGCGGAAGCCGTATTTGTTGTATGAGGAGTGAGCGAAAGGATAAATTCTGATTTATCGAGCTGTGCTCGATAAATCAGAATTTGAGTATTTAGTATTTAGTGGTTAGTATTTAGTGGCGG
>JAZSAA010000020.1:0-2042 GCA_045601625.1 Clostridia bacterium
CGCCATACAGAACTTCCCCGAGGGCGCGATCATCTCCATGCCCCTTCGGGCGGAGAGCACGAGCAAGGGCCGCGCGTTTGTCTACGGCGTGCTCTCCGGCGTGGTGGAACCCATCGGCGCGCTGCTGACCATCTGGTTCTCGTCGCTGGTGGTGCCCGCGCTGCCCTATATGCTGGCCTTCGCCGCCGGCGCGATGATCTACGTGGTGGTGGAGGAGCTGATCCCCGAGACCCAGGCCGGGGCCCACTCCAACCTGGGCACGCTGATGTTCGCCCTGGGCTTCACGGTGATGATGGCGCTGGATTGCGCGCTGGGGTGAGGTGAAACGGATAAGGACATTGTAGGGGCGGCGATGCGCCGCCCGCCCTGTACGAAATGAAACGTACATTCCGGCGGGCGGCGCATCGCCGCCCCTACATCATATTATCGTTATTCTTCCCTCTGCCACTTCTCGTAAACCTCCGGGCAGTAGCCCACAGCGGCCTTTTTGCCGTTGCGCACGATGGGTTGGCGCAACAGCTGGGGATGCTCCAGCAGGGCGTCCTCCTTCTGGGCGGGGGCGATGTACTTCACCAGGGCCAGGGCGTCCTGGTTGCGGGCGTTCTCGTCCAGCAGCGCGTCGATCCCGCCGCAGGCCTGGGCCACGCTGCGCAACTCGCCCTTGCTGATGCCCTTGTCCAGCAGGTCGATCACCTGGGCCTTGATGCGGCGCTCCTTGAACCAGCGCTCGGCCTTGCGGGTGTCGCTGCTCTTCTTCGTTCCGAAGATCTGGATGTTCATGCGCCCGCCTCCTCTGATTTCAGCAGCGCGAAGTAGTGGTCGTGCGCCGCCTCATATTCCCGGTTAAAGGCCTCGTCCTTGCCGGAGTGCAGGCGGGAGACGTAGTCGTGGACCTCGTGCTTGATCTCGGGCTTGACCCGGGCAATGGTGAATACGCCCACGTTGGAGCAGATGTCCGAGATGCGCTCGATATCGGAGAGCATGTTCAAAAACTCCGTGCCGGCCAGCACCGAACACTGGTGCAGCCGCAGGCGCTCCAGGTGGTTCTGGCGCAGGGCGTTGACCATATCGTCCACGACCTCCTCCAGGGGCTCGATGTGGGCGGCGGCCTTGGCGTCGCACCTTTCAAAGGTCCGGCCGGTGTAGTTCAGCACGGCGCGCAGCAGGTCCCGCACCACGCCCAGTTCCTTCAGCGCGGTTTCGGAGAAGGTCACGCCCGCCCCGTTCATCTCCTCGGCATCCTCGGCGATGTTCATGGCGTGGTCGCCCAGGCGCTCGAACTCCGAGATGGTGGAGTAATAGTGGTTCATGACCTCGGAATGCTCGTCCGAGGTGATGTGGGCCGAGATCTGCATCAGGTAACCGCTGACCCGATCCGCCATGGTGTCCAGCGCGTCCTCGTCGGCACGGATCTGTGCCATCAGCGCGGCGTCATAGCTGTTGACCACGTCGAAGGCGCGGTTGATGTTCCGCTGGGCCAGCCGGAACATCTCCATCAGCACGTCGTAGCAGGCGTTGAAGGCCAGGCCGGGGGTGTCCAGGAACACGGGGTTCAGGCCGTCCAGCACCCGCAGCTCCTGGACCTTGGGCGAGGCCAAGGCCTCGGCGGGCTCGTCCTTCACCAGCTTCAGGCTCAGCCTCTCAAACAGTCCCATCGCCGGGAGCAGCAGCAGCGCACTGACGAGATTGAAAACGGTATTGGCGTTGGCAATGTCGCCCGAATGAACCGTCTTGCTCCAAATCCCATCCAGCAGGCCCACCCTGTGGGCGATGGTCACACCGATCACTATCAGCGCCGTCTTGCCCAGGTTATACAGTATGTTCGCCACGCCCACGCGCCTGGAATCGGGCTTCGCGCCGATGTTGCAGACGATGGCGGTGGTCACACAATCGCCGAGGTAAATGCCCATCAGCACCGGATAGACGGCGTTGAAGGTCAGCACGCCCGACATGGAAAACGCCTGCAATATGCCGATAGAGGCCGACGAGCTTTGAAGCACGAAGGAAACCGCCAGGCCGACCAGATAGCCGATCAGGGGATT
>JAZSAA010000021.1:0-3958 GCA_045601625.1 Clostridia bacterium
AGTGGAGGAGGAAATCCTTGCGGATTTCTTTTGATTCAAAAAAATCAAGAAACGTTGAAACCTCTACCGTTTCCTTATAATCAAACAAATCCCGTAGGGATTTGCACCACCACTAAATACTAACCACTAAATACTAAATACCCAAATTCTGATTTATCGAGCACAGCACGATAAATCACAATTTCCCTCCCCTGCCAACCATATAAAGAGGCCCTTCGCTTTATTCGTGATGGCACGAAACCTGTCCGTGTCATCGCGCGTAAAGCGAAGGGCCTCTTTGTTCCCGGAAGGAGCGTATCAGAACAGGCCGTTGCTCTCCCGGAGGGCGTTGGCCTGGGAATCCAGCAGGCGGCTGAACTCCTCCTTGTAGGCGGCCGCGGAGGCCTTCAGGGCCTCGAAGCGGGCTTCGAGGGTATCCACGCGGTTCTTGGCCTCGGTGGAGATGGCGTCCGCCTCCTCCTGGGCCTTGGCGACCAGGGCGGTGGCCTTGTCCCGGGCGGTGACGGTGATCTCGTCGGCCTGGGCCTGGGCGTCGCTGACGGTCTTCTGGGCCTTGCGGTTGGCCTCCTCGGTGGTCTCATCGGCGATGCGCTGGGCCCCGATCAGGGATTCACGCATGGCGTTCTGAAGGTTCTGGAAGTAGCCCTTCTCGTTGTAATCGGGGGTGCGGGCCTCGGCCTCCGCCGCCTGCTTGCGGGCCGCCAGCACGTCGGCCTCCAGGGTTTTGACCTGCTTGTTCAGCTCGAGGTTCTCGCGCACCAGCGCCGCCATCTGCTCGGAGATCTCATCCAGAAAATCATCGACCTGTTCGATGTTATAGCCGCCGGTCGCCTGCGTGCCAAATTCCTTCTCCTGAATATCCTTTACGCTGATCGCCATGTCGATACCGTCCTTTCATCATCGGTGTATATTGGTTCCAACCAAACGCGCCTCTATCCCGATATATTTCGCCGGGACGGCACGTAATTCCTGCCAAAAGACGTTATGAATACATTATTTCCCGTAGCGGAACACCTGCACCACCTGCCGGCCCCGCCGGGATTCCCCCTGGAAGGCCGTCACCCGCACCCGCCCATAGCCCCGGGCGGAGATCAGGTCGCCCTCGCCCAGCCGGGCGTCCGGGCGCAGCTGGGGCACGTGGTTCAGCTTCACCAGCCCCGCGGCAATCAGCCGCTGGGCCTCGCTTCGGGAAAGCCGGCAGGCCGCAGCCAGCACGGCGTCCAGCCGCTGCTGCTGCACCGTCAGGCGCAGGCTTTCGCCCTCGGGCGGCAAAAGCGCCGGTTCCTCTGTCGCCACGCACACCTTCAGGCTGGCCCGGCCCGCGCTGTCCAGGTTGGCGGCGATGTAATCCGCCACCTCCGCCAGCGCGAACAGATAGGCGCAGGGCGCGCCCCGGTATTCCCCCATGGCGATGTCGCCGGTCATCTCCCGTTCGATGCCCAGGCCCATCACCGCGCCCAGCAGGTCCCTGTGGCCGGGATCGGCAAATTTGCCGTTCCACTGCAGCCGCAGCGCCAGCACGGGCCAGTCTCCCGCCTCCGGCGGGTCATCGGCATGAAACGCCGCCGCGCAGCGCTCCGCGCCCTCATAGCCGCCCCACAGGGCGACCTTCACCCCCGTCCTGACCGCCGCGGCGTTCACCGCCGGCAGCGTCGAAGGCTCCAGGAATCGGGTGAAGCAGGCCCGGCCGCTGTGCTTCGCCCGCAGCGCCAGCTCGTTCAGCCGCTTCTCCAGCGCGCCGTCCATCAGAACCTCCGGGCCAGCAGGTAGTACAGCCGCCACCAGAGCCGTCCCAGCAGCTGGTAGGCGAGCATCGCGAACAGGTACGAAAAGTCCACCGGCGCGCGAAAATACTGCCTCAGCTTCATCGAAAGGCCCTGGAAGGGCGCGACGAAGGGGCGGATGAAGTTGCCCAGCAGGTCAAAGGCCCGGAAGTTGGGCCGAAACCAGCTCAGCACGCAGTAGATCAGTATCGCCAGCGTGATCAGCCGCAGGAAGATGTATCCCGCGTAAAACACCTCGTAAAGGCCCACGTGCCGTCACCTCCGTCCATATCCCTCAGGGGTCATCAGAATCTTCGGTCCAGGTCATAGGTGTCGTTGACCTCCACCGACATCGGCGCAACCAGGTAGGTCCGATCCGACGCCTTGCGGATGCTGGCGTGGAGGGCGAACACCGCGCCGGAGAGGGTGTCCACGGCCCGCTGGAGCAGGTGACCGTCCAGCTCGTCCATGGTCAGCACCACGGTGTTGTTGGCGATCAGCTGGTCGATGACCTCGCAGCAGTCCTCCAGCGAGTGCAGCGAATACATCACCGTGCGGGAGCGCTGGCTGACCCGCATGGAGCGCTGGGGGCTGACCCGCTGGGGCAGGTTCCTGTTGCTGTCGTAGCGGGGATCGGGCTGCTGGCTGTAGCGGGAGGCCTGGCGCGGCTGGCGCGGCGCGGGCGCATAGCCGGAATCGTCGAAGCGGGACGCGGTGCGGCGCTCGCCGATGCGGTAGTCGTCGTAGCCCCGGGGCGCGCGGCTGTCGTAGCGGCTGGACCGGGCGCTGCTCTCCGGCAGCCGGCGCTGGGCGCTGGTGCGCGACTGGGGCACACGGCTACTGCCGGTCGTCGGGCGCTGCTGCCGCGCGGGCGTATAAGCCGCCCTCCGGCCGTAGTTGTCGCCGGAATACTCCTCGCCATAGGTATCCTGCGTGTCCTCATCGTCCACCAGTCCGATGAAGTTCAGCAGCTTGTTAAAGCCTCCGGATTTGTTGCGCGCCATGGTGTTCCCCTCTTTATCGCGTCATGTGTGGTAACCCTGTTTTTCAGTCTGCGGCTGCGTTCCGGCATGGCGGCGCAGGCGCCGGCCGCTGCAAACACACCGCGGTTGCATTCATCAGATTTTTGCCGGCCGCGCGCCGAACAGCGCCCGTCCCAGCCGGACCATCGTCGCACCCTCCTCGGCGGCGACGACGCAGTCGTCGGACATGCCCATCGACAGCGTATTCATCTCCACGCCGGGCAGGTCCATGTCCCGAAGCCGGTCGAACCACTGGCGCATCTGCCGGAACAGGGGCCGCACGTCCTCGGGGTCGTCGGCGATGGGCATAATGGCCATCAGGCCCCGCACCGACAGGCCGGGCAGTTCGGCGCAGCGGCGCAGCAGCGGTATCAGCTCTTCCTCGTCCACGCCGGCCTTCTGGGGCTCCCGGGCGATGTTCACCTGCACCAGCACCGGCATCACCTTCCCCGCCGCCTGGGCCCGGCGGGAGATCTCCACCGCCAGCGCGTCCCGGTCCACCGACTGGATCATGGCCACCCGCTCCACGGCCTGCTTCACCTTGTTGGTCTGCAGCCGGCCGATCAGGTGGATCTCAAAGCCGGGGTTCAGCCGGTCCTGCTTGCCCGCAAGCTCCTGCACCCGGTTTTCGCCCAGTATGCGGATGCCGCCGTCCCAGGCCATGTTGATGGTGTCGGGATCGATGGTCTTGCTGACGCCGCAGATCGTGGCCCCGCCCCATCTGGCCGAGGCCTCGCCGATGCGCGCCTGCCAGCGCGCGATGTTGGAAAGCAGCTCCTCGCGGTTCATCTTCTCGCTCCAAATCTATTTGATCAGTACCGTCTGGCCCAGCTGCAGGGCGCCCTCCACCATCGGCTGGATCATGGCGATGGTGCCGTCGGTGGAGAGCACCTCCACCGGCACGAAGGTGCCGCCGGGCACGTCGTACACCCAGACGCCCATCTGGCCGTTTTCGTTGTACAGCGCCTCCACCCGCACGGACAGGCCCGTCAGCGTGATGCTGAACTGCGCCTTGCCGGTGCGCCGGTAGATCAGCGGGCCGATGGGGTCGCGCACCTCGAAGATCGCCAGCGTGCTGTTGTTCTCCTTCTGCACGCTGTAGACCGAGGCCGTGTAGGTGAGATCGTCGAAGCCCTCCATCTGGATGTAGTAATTGTCCTGGCCCACCATGGG
>JAZSAA010000022.1:0-5373 GCA_045601625.1 Clostridia bacterium
GTGGGCATCTGCTGGCTGGGCTCCAGAAGGCCCTCGGTGCGGCCCAGCTCCACGAACACCTGCTTGTTCTCCACCCGCTGCACGATGGCGGTGAGGATCTCGTTCTCCTTCTGGCTGTACTCGTCGTAGATCACGCCGCGCCACGCCTCGCCCAGGTGCTGCACGACCACCTGCTTGGCGGTCTGCGCCGCAATGCGGCCGAAGTTCTTCGGCGTCACCTGCACCTCCACCAGGTCGCCCAGCTCGTACTGGGGCTGGATGGCGCGGGCCTCCTCCAGCGACATCTCGCACTGGGGATCCTCCACCGTCTCCACGACGGTCTTGCGGCTGAGCACCTCCACGCTGCCCTTGTCGGGGTCGATGGTGGCGCGCACGTTGGCGTTTTTGCCGAAGTTCTTTTTATATGCGGAAATCAGCGCAGCTTCGATGGCGCCGAAGAGTACGTCTTTATTGATGCGCCGCTCCTTGCTCAGGGCGTCCAGGGCGCTGAAAAACTCGTTGGAGTCGATGCCTCCGTTTGCCATGGTTCCATTCCTCCTGTTCCGGTCGCCGCCTGCTTTGCGGCTTGATGGGGTTATGCTCACTTCGAGGGCTGCACAGGCGCGTCGTCCTGCAGGTCCTCCTCGTCGAATTCAATCAGCGGCCGCACGATGGCCACGCTCTTCCGGGGGAAGCGCAGCGTTTCGCCGCCCTCCGTGGCGATGACCACGTCGCCATCTTCCAGGCCCACCAGCTCGCCGGTGAACTGCTTGGCGCCGTTCACAGGGCGATAGGTCTTCAGCTCGACCGTCATGCCCCGGCTGCGTTCGAAATCCCGCTCGGTCTTCAAAGGACGGTCGGCGCCGGGGGAGGAGACCTCCATATAATCGTACTCCACCCGCTCCACCAGCGGCAGTATCCTTCGGTGAAAGGCCTCGAGGTCGTTCAGGGCGATGCCGTCGGTTTTTTCGATATAAAAGCGCAGAAAATGACCGGTCGGCTCCTTTACCAGCTCAACGTCGACCAGCTCCACATTCATTTCATCGGCGATCTTCTGTGCAATTTCCCTGGCTTCCCTGACCGGCATTGACTTGCTCGGCAACAAGACCCCTCCCCCTGAGTGCTTTGGTATGTCGTCCTATTTCAAAAACACACCGCCGATGATCGGCGGTTGCTGACGGTTGACGGTGCTGTCTGCGCTGATAACGCTCAGCAGAATCCATTATACCACGTTTTCCCGAATAATACAACCTTTAAAAAGCCATAAAAGCGGCAGAATATGTTATATATTCGGCAGAAAACCGCCCGCGGGGGCAGGCGCGCCCTCTCGCACGCGCTCGATATGGGCGCCGAGGCTGCGCAGCTTCTCGTCGAAGCGCTCGTAGCCGCGCATGATGTACTCCACGCCCGAGATCTCGGTGACGCCCTCAGCCATCAGCGCCGCGATGACCAGCGCCGCGCCGGCCCTCAGGTCGGTGGCGTTGACCCGCGCGCCCACCAGCTTGTCCACGCCGGTGATGATGGCGGTGGTCTCGATCACCCGGGAATTGGCTCCCATCTTCCGCAGCTCGTCCAGGTAGCGGAAGCGGGATTCAAACACTGTCTCGGTGACGATGCTGGTGCCGTTGGCGACGGTCAGCAGCGCGGCCAGGGGCTGCTGCAGATCGGTGGGAAAGCCCGGATATCCCTGGGTCTTCACGTTCACCGAGCGGAAGTTGCGATTGCTGCGCACGTGGATGATGTCGTCCTCGCTGGTGACGTGCACGCCCATCTCCAGCAGCTTCGCGGAGAGGGCCTCCATGTGGGTGGGGATGGTGCCGGTGATGATCACGTCGCCGCCGGTGGCCGCCGCGGCGATCATCAGCGTGCCCGTCTCGATCTGGTCGGGCACCACGGTGTAGTTGGTGCCGTGCAGGTGCCGGCCGCCCCGGATGCGGATCACGTCGGTGCCCGCGCCCTTGACCACCGCGCCCATGCTGGACAGGAAGTTGGCCAGGTCCACGATGTGGGGCTCCTTGGCGGCGTTGTGGATGCAGGTGGTGCCGCTGGCGGACACGGCGGTGAGCATGCAGTTCACCGTCGCCCCCACGCTGGGCATCTCCAGGAAGATGTCCCCGCCCACCAGCTCGTCGGCGGAGGCCATGATGACGCCGCCGGGGGTGTCCACCTCGGCGCCGAGGGTGCGCATGCCCTTCAGGGTCTGGTCGATGGGCCTGGGGCCGATGTCGCAGCCGCCGGGCAGGGGCACGCTGCAGCGGCGGAACACGCCCAACAGCACCGGCGCGAAGTAGTAGGACGCGCGCATACGGCTGGCCAGCTCGTAGGGCGGGTCATACTTGTCGGCGGTGCGCGGGTCGATGGTCATCACATTGTCTTTGAATTCCACCTGGGCGCCCAGATATTTGAGCATCTCTATGATGATATGTACGTCATTGATATCCGCAACATTTTCGATCACGGAGGCGGAATCGCCCAGCAGGGCAGCGGGAATGATGGCCACCGCAGCATTCTTGCCGCCGCTGACCATGACCTCGCCCTCCAGGCGCGCACCGCCATGAATTCGCATTTTTTCCTTCATCTTATCTCCATCCGTCTCAACCGAAGCCGTCTGCCCGAGGCAAAACGCTCGTCGCTATAATCATCTATCCGTCAGCGCCCGCAGCCGGAGCAGCCCTGGCAGTTCCCGCCGCAGCTGCATCCGCCGCCCGATACACGGCCCAGCGCCGACCATTTGCCCTCGTATACCCGCGCGACGCCGCCCCCGCATTTGGGGCACTTCACGTCGTCCCTGGCGGAAACGGAGCGCAGCATGTCAAACCGATGGCCGCACTTCGTACACTTGTAATCGTATACCGGCATGGTCCCTCCGGCGCGCAAAAACAGCGCCATATCTCTATCGCTGCCCCTATTATACATGACTTGGCCGCGTCAGGCAAGCCTGTTTACGTGCTTATTACGGTTAGGGAACCTTGCGAACCCGCGAATCCGGGCTTTGCCCCATGAAATTTAACCTTTTCACGCCCCTCGCCAGCAGCGCGTCCGCCCGGCAGGCCATCGCCAACATCAGCAGCGCGCACAGCCACCCCACCGCGGGATACCCCGCGCCGATCGTCCGGCGAAGGCCTATGAGCGCCGCCAGCGCCGCGGCGGCGAGGGCTGTGACCAGCGCGCCCCGGCCCCGCCCGACGCGCAGGCCGTCGACCAGTCCGCCCAGCACAGCAGCCAGCGTGGACACCGCGCACAGGTATCCGAAGGCGGCGCAGGCCCAGAACCCGGCGACGCCCCATCGCGCTGCCAGCAGCACCGTGGGCATCGCCTGGCCCAGCAGCGGCTTGCCGCCCCGGAGGATGGCCCCGTTGGCGACGGCCAGCATCGCCCACAGCGAAAGCCCGCACCCCAGACCCACCCGCTTCGCGTCCGTGCCTCGGCCGAAGCGCAGGGCTGTGTTCGCCGCCAGCGCTGCGTTCATCGCGCCGTAAACCAGTGCCAGCAGGATCGACGCCGGCCAGCGATCCTCCAGCGCCAGCTCTACCGCGCCCTCCAGCCACACCCTCGGAGGTCGGGGGTCCAGTGCCAGTGCGCCGTAAAACGTCATGCCCCCGGCCAGCACCGCCAGCCCCAGCCAGGGAAGCGGCCTCAGCCGGGACAGGTTCACGAGGAGCGCGATCAGCAGCGCGATCGAAGCGCCCCAGAGCCAGCCATGGTTCACGGGCAGCGTCAGGTCGCCCAGTTCCCCCGCCCCGCACAGCATCACCACGGCGGTCATCCCCAGCAGCAGCCCGTGCAGCCATGCCGCCACGGCCCCGGCGCGCCTGCCCATCAGCCGCGCGCAGAACCCGGAAAAGCCCTCCGTGCCGGCCTCCCCGGCCCAGCGGCAGAGCAGCGCCGCCAGCACGCCGAACACCACCGGCGCGAAGCATACGCCGATCCACCCCGCCCGGCCCGTCTGGGCAAAGAACAGCACCAGCTCGCGCCCCGACGCATAGCCCGTGCCCGCCACCGCCGCCAGTATGGCCAGCGTCGGGCGGACCGCACCCCGTTTTTCCATGGCAAAACCCCCGTTTCACATTCATGGTATGCAAAACGGGGGTTCAAAAGTCGTTCAGTCTTCCGCGGCTTCCTCGCGGCCCAACTCCTCCGCGGTCTTGTCCACGGGGGTGAGCTCCACCGCCTCCCACGCGGCGGAGGGATCGTCCGCGACGGGGGACGTTCCCGCCTCCCCCGTCATTTCAGGGGGACGGGTGACGGCCTGGGCCGGTTCGGCAAACTGGGGGTCCGGCGTGCCGGAGCCGCCTGACCGGGACAGTTTCAGCGCGCCTGTGGCCAGCCGGATGACCAGCACGAGCAGCAGCAAGGCAACGATCGCCGCCACGGCCAGCATGCCCGCGCCAAGCCACCGCCGGGTGGGACTTTCGCGCCTTCTGCTCAATCCGCGTACTGCCGGATATACTCCGGCACCTCGTCCACGGGAGAGCTGATGGACAGCACGAATTTGCAGTGATGGGCGTCGGAGACCAGCTTGAGGCTCTCGAAGAACTTCTCCATCTCAATATCGTCCAGGGGGGTCTTTACCAGCTTTTTAAAGGCGTCAACGGCGATCAGGGACAGGTCGAAATCGGCCGACAGCATACCGCACAGGAAGGCCAGGAACTCGTGGGCCGAGCACTTGTAGGCGCCCGGATACTCGCTGGCGTCCACAAAGCGGATCTCGTGCCGCAGGTCATACATATAGCGCTTGTCGTCGTCCACGAAGATGATATTGCCGTGCTCGGTCTTGAGCGCATCGTTGGTCAGGTCGATCAAACGCTTGGTCTTGCCGCTGCCCTTGTCACCCAGTATTACCTTGATCATAAGCTATCCACTCCTTCTTGTTCCAGGTGGGTATAGCTATTATACTATAGAAAGTGGAAAAAAACAAGCCGTCCCCCGCCCTAATTTTCCCCGCGGGGATGCAGGATTTTCCCGGCCGTCATAGAATATAGAAGGCATGATCTACACCGACAGCTTTGTATACATGCCCGAACTGAATACGCCGCGGCTGCGGCTGCGCAGGCTGACCATGCGCGACGCCGCCGACATCTACCACTACAGCCGCGATACCGAGGTGGCCCGCCACGTGCTGTGGGACGCCCATCGCTCGATCTCCGAAAGCCGTTCCTACCTGCGCTACATGCTGCGCCGATACCGCAACCACGAGCCCGCCAGCTGGGGCATCGAGTGGCGGCAGACCGGCGAGATCATCGGCACCATCGACTTCATGTGGATCCAGACGGACAATTCCGCCGCCGAGGTGGGCTATTCCCTGTCCCGGGATTTCTGGAACCGGGGAATCATGACCGAGGCTCTGAAGGCTGTGATCGGCCACGGCTTCGGCAGCATGAACCTGAACCGCAT
>JAZSAA010000023.1:0-7814 GCA_045601625.1 Clostridia bacterium
GGGTTTCTGTGAAATAATAAAACAAAATGTTATATTTAACATTGTAAGACCGGGTTCGGGGCCGCGATCGGCGGGAAAGTGGGGGTTAGCTATAATAGGGGGAGCATGGTATGAAGAATTCATCATAGATGCCATGCTACCTCTAAAACGACAACTAAAGATCTTCACCATCGCCATGCGTGACGCGGGGGTACAGGGTCAGGTTTAAATGGTCGGTGGGGGCGTTGTTGCGTTGGCAGCGTTGGGTTTTGGTATAGGTGATGTGGTCGATCACGGTGCGGAGAAGGGCGTTTTTTTCGGCCGGGGTGGCGGTGAGGTCATAGGAGCCGAGGACGGTGCGGACCTGGGGGAGGATCGCGGCAATGGGATCCGGCTTCGGGGGCGCGTCCAGGGCGGCGAGGGCCGCTTGAACATCGGCCAGGCGGGCGTCCAGGTCGGCGCGGCGCTCGCGGTAGGTGGCTATGGAATAGACGCCCTGCTCGAGGAGGTCGTAGAGGCGGGCGGACTGCTGCTGCAGCGTGGCCAGCTGGTCGGTGAGTTGGGCGCGGGCGGCGGCTGAGGCGCAGGCGTCTGCGGATGGGCCCAGGGCGGGGGCGTCGCCCTTGGCCTCGTAGGCGTCCACCCAGGCGCGCAGGCCGTCCAGCACGACGCCCTCCACAACATTGATATAGGTGCCGGCGGTGGGACAGTGTTGGGTGACGCAGCCGAGGAGGCCGTTGCTTTGACGCTTGTCCCCCTTGTACTGCATCATCCGACCACATTCGGAGCAGACCACCAGCCCGGCCAGGGGGTTGGCGACCTGCGCCATTTTGTTTTTGGGGCGCTTTTCGTGGGTGGCAAACATCCGCTGCACGTGGTCGTACAGGGCGCGGTCAATGATGGCCTCGTGCAGGCCGTCCACCAGAATCGGATCGCTGCCCCTGGGGCGGCTGCTGATCCGCTTGCCGTCGCGGATGGCGTATTGCGTCGTGCGTTGATTCCATCGGATTTTGCCGATATATACGGGATTTTGGAGCATCCAGCGGATGTATGAGGGCTCGAAGCGGTGGCCGAGATCGGTCCGCAGGCCCATGCCGTTGAGCCGGTCGGCGATAACCGCCGCACCGACGTCCTTCCCGTCCATGCCGTGGGCGTACCAATCGAAGACGGCGCGGACAATGGCGGCCTTCTCGGGCACGATCTTCAGGCTCCAGCCCTTGCGGCCCTGGAGCTTGACGCGCTCATAGCCGTACACCGCGCGGGGGCTGCTGTAGCAGCCATCCAGGGCGGCGGCGACGCGGCCCCGCTGCATGCGCTTTTTAATGGCCGCGTATTCCCGGCGCGAGAAGAACAACTTGATTTCAAAAAACTCTGAATCGGAATCGTCGGCGGGATCATAGGTTTTGTCAGGGGTCACGATCAGCGTGCCCGAGTACATGAACGTCTGCATGATGATCCCCTGGTCAATGGAATCGCCACGGCCGAGGCGGTCCACGTCCATCACCAGAACCCCGTCCCACAGCCCCGCGCCCACGTCCTCCAGCAGCTGGCGGACCTGGGGACGCTCGGCGATGGTATCGCCGGAAACGATCTCCCGATACCACCGGGCCACGCGGATGCCGAGGCGCTCGGCCAGGTCGGCCAGCTGCTTCTGATGCCGGGCGAGGGTCTCGCCCTGGCCGAGGGCCTCCAGTTCCATGTCGCGGCGGGACTTGCGGAGATAGGCGCAGTAGAGACCGTTTGGTTTGATGGTGCCCATGGGTGCCTCCTGTTTATTCGGTCAGTTTCTTTTTCTGCTCCCGTTCAAGCTGCTGGATGCTCTTATCGGGATTCGGAAGATCTTCGGGCATCGTGCCGCCCAATTCCTTGATGGTCTGACGGACCTTCGCGCCGACCTCGTAATGCGTGCGGTTCGCGTTTTCCTTGCCCTGGACGTGTTCCCGGCGCAGCTTCTCGTCGGTTTGTGTAGCACGGAAAAGGTTGGCAGCCAATTCGGTGCTGCCCATGTGGTCGAGTATATTCTGATTCTTCTTCAAACCCTTACGGGCATGGATTTCACGACGCCCCAAACCACCGTATAAACCCTGATAGCCTTTGTTATGGAATATGGCAAAATCCTGTTGTGTTTCTACGCCAGCATTCCGAGCGGCTTCGGAAAGCGATTTGTTATGTTCAATCATTTGATGACGAATAGACAGGCGCTTTTGATCTTCGGAAAGCTGGTCGAAGTCCTCGATCAATTCCTGCTGGCGTGTCTTCACGGCGAAATAGGTCTGTGCGTTAGCGATGACCTGTTTGCGCGGGTCACCGTTCATGGCAATCAGATAGCAGGCATAGCGGGAGAGCTGATAATCATCGACTACACGTTGAGCGTCGTGGCCGATGTCGATCATTTTGTTGGCGTCAACAAAATGATCCTTGACTCTGTTTCCGCTGCCTGTACAGGCGTCTTTAGCCTTGTCGATGATTCTTGAAAAATTGCGCCACTCGGTATACTCCAACACCGGCTGCAATTCACGGGCCAGCCAGTATTCCTGGCCATATTCGTTTATATGCTTGATGGATTCAAAGGTGTTTTCATCCTCGTCGAAAAAGAAGAAATACGGCATTGGGTCCTCCTTCTTATCTCATATATTCTTATTCTTGCCGTAAAAAATCCGTCCTGACTCAAGGTTTTTGCGATACAAGCAGCCATTGTAATGGGGGTCGCTGCTTCGCAGACAATGTAAGGCATCTGAACACATGACGAACATATCACAGCATCCAATCATCTCACCATCAATACTTGCAAGCTTAGAAGCGTATATTTCATTAATGAGATCGGAGATGGCATTATCGCGACCATCAAAACAGGACAAGGGAAGTTTGGTTACACCGTTTTTAATTGACAGACCTTGGATTTTATCAAGATAATCTGGATCCACGTCTGCCGTGATCCGAAGATACTGTGATTTACTATTAATGACGATATTAAAGGCCAAACTGCCATACATCGTAACAGAAGCGCTGGTTTTATTGATGCGAAGCTTAACGTTTTCTTTGTCATAGCCGATCATGAGCTGAATGGCTTCGAATACAGACTGATAGGTATATGTTCCCATGAGGGGAGTTTCAGAATGTTCATTCATGGCATTGTGCCTCCTAATCGACTTCTTCCCAGCGATAGCCACCGGCCTTCTTTTGCTTTCCTATAAGCACATCCCGGATGCTCTTTGCATTGGTGCCTGCTGCTGCAGCGGCTATAGCTATGGTTGGGAATTCATTTATAGGATTCCCTTCTAAGTCAAGTTGACGGACCCGGCGTCCTTGGGGCTGGCGGGGTTGACGTTCAGTCTTTTGTCTTTCTCGTTCAGCCTTGGCCGCCTTCTTCTGTTCTCGGGCCTGTTCCTTTTCAAGAATAGCCGCTTCCTTTTGGGCTTGGATCTGTTGTTTACGCGCCCGTATGGCGGCGGGGCCAGCGTGGTCAGGTTCGGTGTTATAGCCGATCAAGGCAAAGAAAGCAGACGAATCTATAATTTGCAGATGATAACGCTGATCCTGAGCAATTGTCCGGGCCTTTAGGACGGTGTTGGTTTCTTCATCATCAAAGCAGACATAATAATCACACTTTCCGCTCACATTTTCGTGATATATGCCGCCTACGGCTTCGACAATTCTGTTTAAACCGTTGTTTCGGAATATCAGCGGGTCTTGCGGATTGCCGTGGAAGGCAAAATGAATGTCTGAAAAGTCAACCTGTTTGGATTGAGCCTCTTCTATGATCTTACGGATTGAAGACTCATAATCATTATGCGGCGGAATATAGTCATAGACTTTTTCTTCGGGCTTATCGGGCTGTGTGGATTGAATAATCGAATGGGTAGCTTCAAAGAATTCAGAAAAATCCTCATAATCATTTTCCTTGCAAGCGGAGCTTACAAGATCGGCAAGCATCACGGCGTCTTCGCCTGCATGGTGCTCCTGATACTTGTAGCCGTAATGAGATGCAAGGGCAGACAGCTTACAACGCATATCAGGGAAGAGGGCACGAAAAGCGCGCACAGTGTCAAAGAACTTTAGGACGGGCGGTTCGATGCCTTCAGAGGCAAGGGCCTTTGTAGTAACGGACATATCAAAACCGGCACTGTGCGCCACGACGGTGGAAGTTGTCATCAGGTCGCCAAGTTCATCCTTCCAATACTGGCCGAAGGTTGGAGCATCGGCAACGGCGGCGGCATTGATTCCATGGATTTGAGTGTTAAAGGCGTCAAAGGGTGCAAGGGGATTTATCAGCTTAAAGCGCTCTGACAGTTTGACAGCATCATCATACAAAGCCCAGCCAACGGCACAGATAGAATCATTGTGGCGGTTGGGCGTTTCAACGTCATAAAATAAGTACCTCATGAAGGCAACCCCTTTCTATTCATTTGGTATCAGGCAGATCAGGCCGTCGTGGTGTTCGACGCGCCAGCTTTTTTCATGTCGGGATCGGAGAAGATGTAAGACGCCTGTCTGAGCAAAGCCATTTTGCCGTTATCATTCAATTCACGATAAACAAATATCAAACGCGATTCATTTTCATCCAGCCCATCAATGAGATGAGGCTCGTTTTCTTGTGGCTTATCAGAATTATCAATTCCGAGCAGCCAGTCCACAGTGGTGTTGCAGATTTGGGCAATCTTGGCCAGATTATTCGATTTAGGATCGTGCGCGCCAATCTCATACCCTGACAAGGTTGAAACCTTGATCCCTAACTTTTCAGCGAGCTCACGCTGTGTTAATTTTGCGGCCTTGCGGGCCTCTTTGATGCGGTAATACATTGTAGCCCCTCCTTTCGCTTCTATTATATGCATCCAAATATTGATAGTCAACACCAAAATTCCGAGAATATAGTATTTATTTCAAGAAATATATTGACAATTACGAGATACCAGTATATAATATAGTCATAGTACGAGAAACTCGTATTTCGAGGAGGTGATTTAAGTGGCGCTGATACGGGAAAACATCGAAGCAGAACGCGGGCGCAAGCAAATGTCCAAGGAAGCGTTGAGCCGGGAATTGAACATCACTTCCCGCACGTACTGGAATTATCTGGCCGGTGGTCCTATTCCTTCCGACAAGCTGGTGCACATGGCGCGGCTTTTCGAGTGCTCGACGGATTACCTGCTGGGCCTGACCGACCGCCGCACACCGGCATGACGAAAGCGCCGGGGGCGCTATCCCCGACGCTTCCGCTGGAAATTGTTTACCGACGACCATTTGCACCGGTGCGCCTGCCTGAGCCTTTCGGCTTCGGTGCCACCAGGCCCGACAGCAGGACACCGGACGGGCCATAGCGCAATCAGATAAGCGCAAGGAAGCGAGGAGAACAGAATGATTACACTGGTTTGCGGCCTTCCCGGAACCGGTAAGACGACATGGGTCCGGGAGCACATGGGCGACGGCGTGGCCTACGACCTGGACGCCATCGCCGGGGCGTTCCGGCTGCGGGGGCCTCATGAAGAATACCACGACGCCTCCAGGCACATGGCCAACGATATTTTGAAGGCATTTTCTGAAAATGCCGGCAGGTACACGCCCAGCGTGTATGTGATCAGGACCGCGCCGACGGAGGACGAAATCGCCACGATCAGGCCGGGCCATGTGGTGATCTGCATGCGGCAATATGCCAGACGGGGCATAACCAAGCCGACTGCCATGCGGAGGCTGCAAGCGCTGGCGGAGTGGTGCGAGAACACAGAAACGCCGCTGGAGTACGTGTATTGATGGAGGACGCAGGATGAACATCAACGTGAAATGCGCGATTGTAGCGGCGGTCGCCGGATTGCTATCGGCGATCATCGTCAACATTATTTTCAGAGTGTAAAAGATACAGCGCCGAGGGGCGCAA
This sequence comes from Clostridia bacterium, assembly GCA_045601625.1. Classification (GTDB taxonomy): domain Bacteria; phylum Bacillota; class Clostridia; order Christensenellales; family Aristaeellaceae; genus UBA2862. The sequence continues at coordinate 5,852 of JAZSAA010000023.1, forward strand.
GGCCAGCGCAGGGAGGAAGCAAGATGAACATCTACGTGGAATGCGCGATTATATCTGCGGTCTCCGCATTGCTATCGGCGATCATCGTAAACATTATTCTCAGAAAGAAGTAGATACAGCGCCGAGGGGTAGAAGAAACAGGGGGACCGGGGGACCTCATCCGACCCGGCCAGAGGCCGGGCCACCTTCCCCACCGGGGGAAGGCTTTTGGGAGGACGACATACCATTGACCGAGGTGAACATCATGGCAATCGTGAAGACCATCATGAGCGGCACCGCCGTCGTTCACATCGACGACAGCTGCTGCGCGGGCGTGAGCAAGGAAGAGATGGCGCGGCGGTGGGCCGAGGTGGACCGGGTCATTTGGCAGATCAATCAGAATCACGCAAGGCGGATGGCGGAGGCCGAGGCCGCGAAGCAGGCCGCGCAGACGTCTGCGGAATAACACACAGAGGAGGGACGCCCGATGAAATTCGGAGCGCTGCGAGAGAAATGCACGGCGCGGGCTTACAGGCTGATCGTAAACCGCGCCAACGGCAAGACCATGGAGGAGGAGATCAGCCTCGATTACACCGTCGAGCCCAAGCGCAAGCTGGAGAAGTGGGACGGCTACGCGGTGGAATGGTTCCGCCCGACCATCACCAGGTGGCCGGTCGGGTATGTGAACACGCTGGAGGTGGAGCTTCGTGCCGACGATCATCATGACCATTAAGCCACGCCATCTGCGCAACATGGCCAGCGGCATCAAGCGCTATGAGCTGCGCAAGACCCGCCCCATGCGGGTGGATGATGATCGCTGCCACGTGCTGCTGTGCGAGAGCGGCGGCGGCGGGGGCATCGTGGCCGAGGTCACCATGGATGGCTACGTGGACCTGACGCGGGCCGACCCGATGGAGATCGCCCGGCTGTGCTGCATCACCGCCGCCGAGGCCGAGGGATACCGCCGCAAGGGCCGGGGGAAGCTGTACGGCTGGGGAATCAGGGATTTCCGGAAGTACCCCGCGAAGGGCCGGCCCCTGCACATCAACGACATCGGGCTCGACCGCCCGCCACAGTCGTGGCAGTATGTGCGGGTGCCGTATGCGGAGATCAAGATCGACTGAGAGGAGGAACCCATGAAACTGATCGACCTACTGAGGCTGAGCAATGCCAGGTTCTACGCGCTGGAGATATATGGCGCGAACGGCCAGCGCGCTGAGCTGGACCTCGACATAGAGCGTGAGTCCAGTAAGCATCAGCTGGCAAAATACGCACAGGCCGAGGTCGTGCGAATCCAGCCCATCATGTACAACAGCACCGATGAGCTGGCGCTGGAGGCGCAGTTGTATGTCTGAGACCAGGCGCGCCACCGTCATGCTGATCCAGCGGGGAGACCCGGAGATCGGCGGGGCGCTGATGGCGGGGGTGATTGCCGGGAGGGCCGAGGCCCTGAAGGACGCGCCGAGCGTAGAGGAGCGCCGGGGGACCTCATCCGACCCCGGCGAAGCCGGGGCCACCTTCGCCCAAGGGCATGGCTGCGCACACCCCAACGGGGGAAGGCTTTGGGAAGACGGGGAAGGCTTGGAAGGTCGGAAGGTGTTCGATGTTTGGTATACGCCGACGATCAAGGACGTGTACGCGCAGTTCAAGGTGGCGCAGCAGATGCTTTCCAGGGTCAATGACCCGAGTTTGGCGTATGTGAAGCGGAAGGTGTACGAGGTCGAGGATTTGATTTGGCAGTTCATAGGAGGGTGAGATGGGTAGCAAGAGGCTGAACATCAGCAACGTGTACGCCGATACGCGGAGCATGAGTCGGGAGGAATGGTTGGAGAGCCGGAGGAACGGCATCGGCGGCAGCGACGCCAGCGCGATATTGGGGGTGAACCCATATTCATCGCCGCTGAAGGTGTACATGGACAAGATCGGCAAGGGTGTGGAGGAGGAAGAGAACGAGGCCATGCGCCAGGGCACGGATCTGGAGCAG
>JAZSAA010000024.1:0-2118 GCA_045601625.1 Clostridia bacterium
TCCGACTTCCTGAACCAGTATGACAACAAGGCCGATTCCATCGCCGCCATGCTGGACTTCCTGGCCCAGAAGGGCATCGGCCGCAAGGGCATACAGTACAAGATGAAGGACTGGGCCTTCAACCGCCAGCGCTACTGGGGCGAGCCCATCCCGCTGATCCACTGCCCCAAGTGCGGCACCGTGGGCGTGCCGTATGACCAGCTGCCGCTGCGGCTTCCGGACGTAGAGAACTTCGAACCCGGCACCGACGGCCAGAGTCCCCTGGCGCGCATCGAATCCTTCGTGAACTGCACCTGCCCCAGGTGTGGCGGCCCCGCCAGGCGCGAGACCGACACCATGCCCCAGTGGGCCGGCTCCTCCTGGTACTTCCTGCGCTTCGTCGATCCACACAACGACAAGGCCTTCGCCTCGATGGACGAGATGAAGTACTGGATGCCCGTGGACTGGTACAACGGCGGCATGGAGCACGTCACCCGCCACCTGCTGTATTCCCGCTTCTGGCACCGCTTCCTTTACGACATCGGCGAGGTCAACACCCCCGAGCCCTACGCCAAGCGCAGCTACCAGGGCCTGATCCTGGGCAGCGACGGCGAGAAGATGTCCAAGAGCAAGGGCAACGTGGTGGACCCGCTGGACATCGTCAGGCAGTACGGCGCGGACACGTTGCGCCTGTACGTGCTGTTCATGGGCGATTACACCGCCGCCGCGCCGTGGAACGACGACTCCGTGAAGGGCTGCAAGCGCTTCCTGGACCGCGTGTGGCGCCTGATGGAGATGCTGACCGACGAGGAGGGCATCTCGAAGGACCTGGCCTACGACGTGCACACCTGCATCAAAAAGGTCGGTGAGGACTACGAGAAGATGAAGTACAACACCGCCATCGCCGCCATGATGACGCTGGTGAACGCCATCTACGCCAAAGGCAGCGTCACCCGGGGAGAGCTGCTGGCGCTGGTGAAGCTGCTGAACCCCGTCGCGCCCCACATCACCGAGGAGATCAACCAGCTGTGCAGGCTCTCCGAGGCCGAACTGATGTACGCCGAGTGGCCGAAGTACGACGAGGCCGCGCTGGTGAAGGACACCGTGGAGGTGGCCCTGCAGATCAACGGCAAGCTGCGCGGCCGCATGAACGTGCCCTCCGACCTGACCCGCGAGGCCGCGAGCGACTATTTCCTGGCCCTGGACGAGGTGAAGAAGCTGATTGGAGACAAGAGCGTCCGGAAGCTGATCTTCGTGCCCGGCCGGCTGGTGAACATCGTGATCGGGTAAAGCCTTCTTATGACAAAGCCCCCGGGAATCGCAAGCTATTCCCGGGGGCTTTGTCCATGTATAAAGCTACTTCAGCACCTCCGCCAGCGAGCCCTCGGGCTCTATGCCGGTGATGTCGCGCACCTGGGTGAAGATCTCCTTCTGTTGCTTGGGACTGTAGATGCCGGCGTTCATGTGGTAGCGCTTGTTTTCGCTGGTGATGAAGGCCACCTCACGCACCGGGAACAGCTTGCTCTTTTCGCCGCCCTGGCTGCGGTCCAGGGACTCATAGCCCAGGTCCTTCGCGTAGCCGTAGCGGGTCACCTGCTTCAGGTCGAAGGTCTTGTCGATGAATTTCAGGTCCAGGTCGCCCTGGCGGTAGATGATCATCGCCCGGGGCTGGCCCTGCCTGGGCCGCACGTTTGCCGGGAAGGCCACGCGCATTTTCGTACCGACGATCTCCACCTTCGCCCGCGCGTATTGCCACGTATAGCAGCAGGCCATGGCGAATATCAGGTAGGAAAAGAAAGAAAAGCTGCCCATAAGGTCGTTGTTTGCGCCCCTCGTCTGGCGAATGATGGTGTAGATCACGTCCCCCAGGCTCAAAAGCGTCAACACATACAGCACGATAAAGCCCGGCGCATAGGGCCTGTAGCGCTTCATAGGCATTCCCTCCATACAATCCATATAGACCATTATACCGCATGGCACGGGAAAACACAAGCGGGGAAATTCTGATTTGTCGCGGAGCGACAAATCAGAATTCAGTATTTAGTATTTAGCATTTAGTGGTTAGTGGAGGAGGAAATCCTTGCGGATTTCTTTTGATTCAAAGAATCGAGAAACGTTGAAACCTCTGCCGTTTCCTTA
>JAZSAA010000025.1:0-2301 GCA_045601625.1 Clostridia bacterium
CGTCCTCCAGCATATTGGCGCAGAATTCCTCCGTCTGGCCGATCTTCTTTTCCATGCCGTTTTTGCGGTACAGATAACCGGCAAACAGGCCAATGGCCAACGCAATCAGCGCAATCAATGCGACGATTGGCCAACTCAAAACTCCATTCCTCTCCTTTCTGTTATGCCTTTATTACCATTTTGCTATGTCATGTATACATACCTGTCGCAGTTTACATAACTGACGTAAATATTTTAACCCCTGCCATATACCCTGTCAAGCAAAGAAATCATTACCATCATTTTATGAAATGCCGCTTGCCGGCGTAGTCCGCGCGGCGCTTTTCGGCCTCGAACACGAAATAGCCGTCCACCTCGCAGATCTTCACCCCGCCAAAGACGGATATGAGCTTGTTGCGATACCATTCCCGCCGCTTGGTGACCATCACCATCCGGCCCCCCAGCTTCAGCCGGTTGAAGCCCTTTTCGATGAAGGCCTTCGCCACGGAAAAGTCGCTCTGGTAGGGCGGGTTGGACAGGATCAGGTCGAAGCCGGTATCTTCCAGCGCCCTGAAGCCGTCCGAAAGCACGCACTTCACGCCGCCCACGCCGTTGCGCGCGGCGTTCCTCCGGGCGATCTCCACCGCCAGCGGGTCCACGTCCAGCATGACGACGTTCCCCTCGCCGCACACCTTCGCCGCCAGCACGCCCACCAGGCCGCACCCGCAGCCCAGGTCCAGCACCTTCATCCCCGGCGCGAGGTCGACGCGGGAGAGCATCGCCAGCGTGCCCCGGTCCGCCGAGCGCGGCGAAAACAGCCCCGGCGCCGTCTCCAGCGACAGCGAAACGCCCCCGATCTCCACCCCGATCATGCCAACCCCCCGCAAGCCATTTTCTTCCACTTACATTATAGCACATGTTCAAGGCGGGAATAAAGAATAATAATGGACAATACGGGGAAATTCTGATTTGTCGCGGAGCGACAAATCAGAATTTGAGTATTTAGTATTTAGTGGTTAGTATTTAGTGGTGGTACAAATCCCTACGGGATTTGTTTGATTATAAGGAAACGGTAGCGGCTTCAACGTTTCTTGTTCCCTTGAATCAAAAGAAATCCGTTAGGATTTCCTCCTCCACTAACCACTAAATACTAAATACTAAATACTGAATTCTAAATACTAAATACTGAATTCTGATTTGTCGCAACGCGACAAATCACAATTCTCCCGTATAAAATCCCCCAAACCTGCCGACGCTTAGAACATACTTCCATGAAAACGGAGGGATGGTTCTGAAGCGTCGGCTTGTCTTTTGGGTTTTACTGGTGTTCATCGTCTCGGCGTGCGCGTCCCGGGCGGAGGGCCTGTCCGGCGTGCCGGTGGGCGAATACATCCGGCTGCACGTGGTGGCCGAGGACGACAGCGGCGCGGCTCAGGCGCTGAAGCTGGAGGTGCGGGACGCCACCCTGGCGGCGGCGCGGGCGCTGCTTTATGACTGCGACAGCCCGGACGAGGCCTGGACGCGCATCGGCGCGCACCTGGACGACCTGGAATCGGCGGCGACCCTGCGGGCCCGGGCGCTGGGCTTCGAGGGGCCGGTGGCCGCCGAGACGGGGGTGTTCCCCTTCCCGGATCGACACTACGGCGGCGTGTTCGTGCCCGCCGGGGATTACCGGGCGCTGCGGGTGGTCATCGGCGCGGGAGCGGGCCACAACTGGTGGTGCGTGCTGTACCCGTCGCTGTGCGTGCCGGGGGACGGAAACCCGCTGCCGCTGCACTCGGCGCTGCTGGACTGGCTGCGGGGGCTGCTGGGAGGCGGCAAGTGAGGGCCCAGCGGGCGCTGGCCCTGCTGGCGGCGCTGGCCCTGGCGCTGGCCCCCGCGGCGCTGGCGGCGGTGCTGGAGGTGGGCTCCCGGGGCGGCGACGTGACCGCCGTGCAGAAGAAGCTGATTCAGTGGGGCTATATGTCCGGCACGGCCGACGGGCGCTACGGCGAAAAGACCGCCCGGGCGGTGGCGGCGTTCCAGCGCAAGAACGGCCTGGCGGCGGACGGGCGCGTGGGCCCGGCCACGGCGAGGGCCATGGGCGTGAGCCTCTCCGGCGGCGCCCCGTCGGCGGCCTCGGCGTCGATCATCTCCGCCGACCACCGGCTGCTGGCCCGCCTGGTGTACGCCGAGGCCCGGGGCGAGACCTACAAGGGGCAGGTGGCCGTGCCCGCCGTGGTGCTGAACCGGGTCAGAAGCGCGTCCTCCCCCAACACCATCTCCGGCGTGGTCTTCCAGTCCGGCGCGTACAGCTGCGTGGACAACGGGGCCATCAACAAC
>JAZSAA010000026.1:0-2385 GCA_045601625.1 Clostridia bacterium
CACGGTGCCGGGAGCCAGCAGGGTGGTCATCATCAGGTAGGAAACCATACCGGCCAGGCCGGCGGTGCCGTCGTTGTCCTTGGTCAGGCCAACGCCAACGCCGATGGCGAACAGGATCGCCATGTTATCGATCAGAGCAGCGCCAGCCTTGATCAGGAAGACGCCCAGAACGTAAGCAAAACCAGTGGTAGCACCGGCAGCGCCCATGGCGGCGGGAGCCAGAGCATAGCCCAGACCCATCAGGATACCACAAATCGGAAGAGCAGCGACGGGCAGCATCATGGCCTTGCCCAGCTTCTGCAGATGTTTCATCATAGCGATGATCCTCCTTGTATTTCTTTTTCCCTATCATTAGGTCGTCGGCCCACGACGACCAGGATGACCTATGTAATGTTACAGGTTGGCGGTGAGGAAAGCCTGCAGCTCGGCAGCGGCCTTCTCTTCGTCAGCGCCCTCGATGGTAATGGTCAGTTCCATGCCCTGCTTGGCGGCCAGGCGCATCAGCGCCATGAGGCGCTTGGCATCGGCGGTGCCGGTGGGGGCGGTAACGGTGATGGTGGAAGCAAAGGGAGCAACAGCCTTCACCAGCATACCGGCGGGACGGGCGTGCATACCCAGGGGATCGTTGATCACGTGCTTGATTTCTTTCATTGGTATCTACCTCACTTTCGTGATTTTGATCATGTTGTTAAACATCGGACTCGCAAACCAGCTTCCTGGATTCCAGGATACGGCCGGCGGCCATGCTCAGCTCGGTGTAGCCCATTTCGATGAACTTCTCCTGCAGCTTGGGGTCAGCGCCCAATTCGCCGCAGATGCCCGCCCAGATGCCATTGTCGTTGGCAGCCTTGGCGATGTGCGCCATCAGCGCCAGCAGCGCGGGATGGTAGGGATCGTAAAATTCGCCCAGCTTGGCATTCTGGCGGTCAACGGCCAGGGTGTACTGGGTCAGGTCGTTGGTGCCAACGGAGAAGAAGGCGGCCTCCTTGGCCAGCTCGTTGGCCAGCACAGCGGCAGCGGGGGTCTCCACCATCACGCCGATGGGGACATCCTTGGTGGGATAGCCCTCGTCCTCCAGCTCCTTGCGTACCTTGGCACACAGCGCCTTGGCAGCCTTCAGCTCCCACACGGAGGCAACCATGGGGAACATCATGTGCAGATTGCCGTAGGCAGAGGCGCGGTAGATGGCGCGCAGCTGGGGACGGAAGATTTCCTCGTTGGTGAGGCAAATGCGCAGGCCACGCAGGCCCAGCGCCGGGTTCTCCTCGGCTTCCAGGCCCAGGTAACTCACCTGCTTGTCAGCGCCGATGTCCAGCGTGCGGATCACCACGGGCCGGTGGGCCATGGTTTCGGCTACCTGCTTGTAGGCCTCGAACAGCTCATCCTCGGTGGGGAGGGAATTGCGCCCCAGGTAGAGGAACTCGCTGCGCATCAGGCCAACGCCCTCGGCATCGGCCTTCAGAGCATCCACCGCATCCTCGGGGCAGCCGATGTTGGCCACCAGCAGCACCTTTTTGCCGGAGCGGGTAACGCTCTCCTTGCCGCGGTACTGCTCCAGGGCATTGCGGGCGGCAGCGGCCTCGGCCTGCTTGGCTCTCAGCATGGCCAGGGTCTCCTCGTCCGGGTCGGCATACCAGGTGCCGGTAAAGCCGTCCACCGCAAGGATCTGGCACTCGTCGGCGGTTTCCAGGGCGATGTCCGACTGCACCAGGGAGGGGATGTTCAGCGTTCTGGCCAGGATGGCCGTGTGGCTGGAGGAAGAACCCTGGCGGGTGACAAAGGCCATGATCCGCTCGCGGGGGAGCTGAATGGTCTCGCTGGGGGCAAGATCCTCGGCCACCAGCAGGAAGGAGCCTTCCGGCAGCTGGAAGCCGGTGTTGCCGCAAAGAATATCGTACAGCCGGTGGGACATATCCCGGATATCGGCGCTGCGGGCATTCATGTATTCATCGTCCATGGCGGCGAATACCTGCGCGAATTCTTCGCCGGTGTCCAGGGCTGCAATGGCGGCAGCGGCGCCGCCCTCGATGGCCAGGTTCACGCCGTCCAAATAGTCCAGGTCGTCCAGCATCAGCAGCTGCACTTCCACAATGGCGGCCTGCTCCTCGCCGATCTCCGCCCTGGCCTTTTCATACAGGGCGGTCAGCTGCTCGCGGGCGGTATCCAGCGCGGCGGTGAATTTCGCCTTCTCCAGCGCCGGATCGCCGGAGGAAACCGGCAGCGTGCGCTGTGCCTTGCGGTATACCACCGCAGGGCCGATGGCTACGCCCGGGAATACCGGCAAACCAATAGCTTTTTTCATAGGATGCTCCTTATTTGGCCAACTCGATAACCACGTCGTCGTTGGTCACATTCTTCCCCACGTGGGTATTGAAGGTGGGATAG
>JAZSAA010000027.1:0-2336 GCA_045601625.1 Clostridia bacterium
CACAATGCTCGCGGCCCATTAGCGGGTGAATTTCAGCCGCTTGCTGCCTGCAAAAATCTCGATTACCCGCCAGGTAACCTTCGATTTTTGCAGTCCGCAATCGACTATAATCCCCTCCGCTACTGAACCACTCGATTATGCGGCATTTCCTTAACTCTCAAATACTGATTTGTCGCCTCCGCGACAAATCAGTATTTGCCCGCGACTGAACAGCTACGGGAATAGATATCGTTTCAATCTCTTCCGGTCCAGTCTGCCTTCGCCGGCTTTTCAGGGGCTTCCTGCTTCGGGGTGACCCACATGGCGGATTCGCCGGGGAGCTCCCATACCTGGCCGCCGTATTCGATCCGGCGGGGTTCGCCACAGCGGTTGACCGCCAGGGCCCGGAAGTCGTCTGCGGCCCTTTCGCCGAACACGTCCGCGCCGCCCTCGATCCGGCGCTCCACCAGCACCACGTCCGTGCCGATGGCCTGCAGCTTCATGTCGCCGGTGCGCAGTACGGGCGAGGCCATGCGGTCCTTCATGATCCGGCGGTAGGTCTCCACCAGGGCTGCGTCCTCCCGGCCCCAGGGATAGGTGGCCCGGTTGTAGGGGTCGGCCATGCCGGTCAGCCCGGCCTCGTCGCCGTAGTACAGGCAGGGCATGCCTGGCAGGGCGCAGACCAGCTGCCAGGCTGCGGTCATGCGGCGCTTGCCCCGGGCGTAGTCGTAGGGATTCATCATGAACGGGTGGCGGTACACCCGGTCCGGGGCCATGTCGCCGATGTCGGCGAATACGCTGATGGCCCGGGCGGTGTCGTGGCTGCCCAGCAGGTTCATCTCGGAATAGAAGAAGGGTGCGGGCATGTTCTCCCGCATGCTCTCCAGCCTGCGCACGAGGGCGCCGGCGTCGCTGCGGTAGCAGAAGAAGTCCAGCAGCATGGTGCGCAGCGGATAGTTCATGCAGCTGTCCAGCGTGTCGCCCAGGGCGTAGCAGCGCATCTCGCCGTAGGCCACCTTTTTGGTGGGGTCCTCCCACACCTCGCCGATCAGCGCACCGTCCTTCCGTTCGCTGCGGATGCGCTTGCGGGCGTTGCGGATGAACGACATGGGCAGCTCGTCGGCCACGTCCAGCCGCCAGCCCGCTGCCCCGGCCCTGAGCCAGTGGGCGATGACACTGTCCTCGTCGCGGATGATGAAGTCCTGGTAGCTGTCCACTTCCTCATGGACGTTGGGCAGGGTCCTGAAGCCCCACCAGCACTCGTACTCGTCCGGCCAGCTGTAGAAGCGGTACCATTCCCGGTAGGGGGAATCGGGGTCGTTGTACGCGCCGCCCTCGCCGTAGCTGCCGTCCTTGTTGAAGTACAGGCTGTCGGAGCCGGTGTGGGAGAACACGCCGTCCAGGATCACCCGCATGCCCCGCTTTTCCGCCTCGGCGCACAGCGCCCTGAAATCCGCCTCGGTGCCGAAGCCGGGGTCGATGGTCATGTAATCGCCGGTGTTGTACTTGTGGTTGCTCCGGGCCTTGAAGATGGGGTTGAAGTACAGCACCGTCACGCCCAGGGACTGGATGTAGTCCAGCTTCTCCATCACACCCCGCAGATTGCCGCCGAAGTAGTCGTTGTTGCAGTTGTCGCCGTAACGGTCGTCGTTGATGATCAGCGTGGGGTCGTCGTCCCAGCGGATGTGGTAGTAGCTGGCCGGGGGCAGGTTGCGCACGTCCTTCTCGCCCACGGCGTTGTAGCGATCCACCATGATTTGCAGCATCATGCCGTTGCGCATCCAGTGGGGGGTGTCGTAGGCGGGATCGTACACCGTCACCTGGTAGCCGCCGGGCTGGCCCTCGCAGACCGTGCCCACGCCGCCCAGGCCGTCCGCCGCGTTGCCCAGGTACCAGGTCCTGCCCTCGCCCTCGGCGACGAAGTAGTACCACAGCAGTCCCGGCTCGGCGGGCAGCTTCAGCTCGCACTCGTACAGGTTGGCATGGGTGGGCTTCATGGGCAGCAGCTTTTCGGCGTTCTGCCACCAGAGCCTCAGGTTGACCCGGTGCAGCCCCTCGGCGCGCACGCGCAGCCGGAGGGTCCGCCCGCAGGGCACGGCCCCCAGGGGCTGGCGGAACATGGGGTCGCGGGAATCGTGGTAGATGTACATGGGATTCGCTCCTTAAGGTTGGAATGGACGGCTGTCATTCATGCTGCAGGGGCGGCGTTGCGCCGCCCGCCGGATTTGACGACCTGTTTCGACCCGGACGGGCGCCGCAACGGCGCCCCTACTGCTGTTTTATACATCGAAATCCAATTTTAGACAGCTGCAGGATTGTCGCCCCGACAATTCAGGATATCCCTCTGCCTTAAACCG
>JAZSAA010000028.1:0-3886 GCA_045601625.1 Clostridia bacterium
CCCCGAGCCCACCATGGAGCTGATGGCCGTGGGCGCCCACCGCTCGCTGCTGGAGGACGGCCAGGACACCCTGCGCAAGGCCGGCCTGCGGCTAGTGCGCACCGCCCCGGCGCTGTGCAGCTACATCGAGCTGATCCGCGCCCAGAAGGAATTCCTGTCCGGCTTCGGGGACGAATACGGCATACTGGACCTGGGCTACCAGTCCATCCGCATGTACATGTTCAAGCAGGACCGGCACGTGGCCACCCGCGTGCTGGAGGTGGGCATGAGCCGCCTGGACGACGTGCTGGCCGACGCCTACGGCGTGGACGCCCACCTGGCCCACACCTACCTGATGAGCAATTACGACAACTGCCAGCAGCGGGAGGAGTGCACCGGCGCCTACGAGAGCATCGCCGTGGAGCTGATGCGGGCCATGAACTTCTACCGCTTCAGCAACCCCAACAGCGTGCTTTCCGACCTGTGGCTGTGCGGCGGCGGCGCCGTGATCCAGCCCCTGGCCGACACCATCGGCGAAATGCTGGATTTGCAGATGCACCCCGCCACCGAGCTGGTGCCCGGGGGCGACGCCATCGAGTCGTGCAACAGCTTTGTGCAGGCCATCGGCATTGCGATGAGCTGATTTCGGAGGGATCGAATTGGCAGGAAAGAAGATCAAGCCGGCCAAGGGCAAGGGCGTGCTGAAGGGCAAGCTGCCAACGAAGCGCACCATCAACCTCGTGCTGGTGGATGAAAATAAAATAAACCCGCTGACGGCCATACTCGGCGTGCTGCTGGTGCTGGTGCTGGCGGCGGCGTTCAGCAAGTTCCTGGTCATCGACCGGCTGAACGCCATGTCCCAGGCCCAGGGCCGGGTCACCCAGCTCCAGCGCGACCTGGACAATGCCATGGACGCCCTGGACAACATCGGCGACATCGGCGAAACCTACGCCCACTACACGCTGGAGGGCATGACCGCCGCCGAGCTGAACCTGGTGGACCGCACGCTGGTGCTGGCCCTGATGGACAGCGTCCTTCCCGTGGTGGAGGAGGGCCCCAGCGAGGAGGAGATCGCCGCGATCCTCAAGAGCATGTTCCGCGACGCCCCCGAGACCGACGACAAGACCGTGAACGAGGCCCGCCAGCGCGCCCGGCTGGACCTGCTGGAGCAGCTGGTGCCTGTGCCGGAGTACATCGTCAACAAGTGGAGCCTCACCGACAACCTGCTCACCGTCGAGGTCAACGGCCAGACCCTGGAGCGCCTGAACGAGCTGGGCCGGCAGATCGAGCGCAGCCCCATCGTGGACAGCTGCACCATCATGACCGCCAACAAGGACGCCCGCCGCCAGGACCAGGGCGACACCGTCTGGGCCCGCTTCATCGTCTACCTGCAAAAGCCGGAGGGCGAGATCGCCGTGGAGGACGTCGCCATCGACAACGGCAGCGGCATCAAGCTGCTGGAGGATATGAAGAAGGTCACCCAGTTCGCCGGGGGGGAGGTGAGCCAGCCGTGAAGATCATGAGCCGCGATTTCACCCGGAACGAGAAGATACTGATCGTCATACTCGTGCTGATCCTGCTGGGGCTGGCTTACTACCAGTTCGTGGACAAGACCGTGCGCGGGTCCATCGTGAACGCCCAGTCCGAGGCGAACATGCTGGAAACCGAGCTCGCCTCCGCCCAGGCCCGCCTGGCCGCCGCCCAGCAGGTGAAGAACAGCATGGACGAGCTGGAGGCCTCCGGACAGAAGTCCTGGATGGGCAGCTACAACAACAGCAAGGCCGAGGTGGCCTTCCTGAACACCATACTGGCCGACACGCTGCAATACTCGGTCACCTTCTCCGACGTCACCCGCACCGGCGACCAGATCCGCCGCAGCTTCACCCTGGAGTACCGCACCGCCAGCTACGCCTCGGCCCACGAGATCATGGCCCGGCTGTGCCAGAGCCACGACCGCTGCATCGTCAGCGACGCCAGCTGCTCGCTGGAGAACGACGGTGTGGTGGTGGTCCGCCAGGCCGCCACGTTCTACGAGACCATGGTGGGCGGCATCCCCGACGCCGGCCTCCCCGCCGACAGCGCCGCGGCGAACAGTTAAAAAAAAATTTGCAAACCTATTGCAATAATCACGGAGCTGTGTTACAATGTAAGAGTAGACCCGTGCCAATATCTGGCACAACCCGAATGGCTTTCCCGGCTGTTCCCGGCAGCCCGAAAGAACCATATCCTGGCTCAGGCGGCAATCGGCCGTGAGCCGCTTGGACCTCAACGATGATTCTACATGTAGAAAGGATGATTTGAATTGAAGAAGAACAACAATAAGGGCTTTACCCTGGCCGAGCTGCTGATCGTCGTCGCGATCATCGCCGTCCTCGTTGCTATCGCAATCCCGGTATTCACAAGCCAGCTGGAGAAGAGCCGTGACTCGACCAGCCTTGCCAACATTCGCTCTGCTTATGCAGAGGCTCAGGCTTCCTATCTGTCTGAGGTTAGCTCTGATCCGAATGTTACTATCACCAAGACTGGTAACAAGATTACTTCCATCGCTGTTAAAAATGTCAAGTTCGCTGGTGTTCAGGAAGGCTGGAGCGACATGAATGTTGATGAAGTGCTTCCCACTGGAATTACTTGGTCCACCGCTCTGACTGACGCAGTAGGCGGAGCAGCTGGAACTAAGACCCTGACATTTACTTATGCTGATAATGGTACAATTAGTGTAGCCGTTGCATAATAGTATCGTACTAAGTCACCGGGGACGGTTCTCACTGACTCCTTTTAGACACGAGATCGGTTCTTCCGTCCAGACCAACACCCAAGCCTCCGGGATGGCTTGGGTGTTTTTTTGCCCCTCCGTCGCCACTCTGTCCTTAATGCCCTATTACCACCGGAGTCACCGGGGACGGTTCCCGTTGACTCCTCCCTTTTCTTGCGCTATAATACAACCATTCATTTCAGCAGTCGGAGGGGGCATACTATGCCAAGGCAAGCAAGAAAACTTAGCGAATTCGGATACATGCACTTGATTATTCGGGGAATCGGGAAGCAAATCCTGTTTGAGGAAGAAGCCGATTATCAACGCTTCCTCTCGCTGCTTGAAAGGGTTTGCAGAGAAACGGAAGTCCGGCTTTGCGCCTACTGCCTGATGGAGAACCATGTTCATCTGCTTGTGAATGACCCAAAGAGAAGCACACCGCTGTTTATGAAAAAGCTGGGCATCAGCTACGCCCAGTATTACAACAGAAAATACCGACGAAGCGGGCATTTGCTTCAAGACCGGTATTTGAGCGAAAGCGTTGAGGACGACGCATATCTGCTGACGGTTTTTAGGTATATATTGAACAACCCGAAAAAAGCGGGAATATGCGACGCGCGAAGCTATCCTTGGAACAGCTACGCGCAATATGACCTCCCCTCCCCCTTCATGGATCTTTCACTGATACGCAGCTTGCTTGGAGGGCAGGCAGCGTATGAGGCGTTCATCGACACGGACAACGACGACCTGTGCCTGGAATACGACAAGCCGGAGCGCGATGACCAATGGGCGCTGGCGGTATTGCGCGATTCCCTGGGCGTGGACAGCGGAACCGCGCTGCAAAGGTATGAGCGAGGGCCGAGAAACGATGCGTTGCGCGCACTGAAGGCCCGAGGGCTGACCATTCGCCAGATTGAACGCCTGACGGGAATCAACCGAAATGTCGTGCAGAAAGCGTAAAGGGAGTCAATGAGAACCGTCCCCGGTGACTCCAAGGGAGTCAATGAGAACCGTCCCCGGTGACTCTGACTCCGTAGGCTTAGAATGTGTTTCTAAATGGGCATCCCGGATTGTGGAACAACCATGAATGAAAAGCATGCCCCATGTAGCGGCGGCGCCTGCGCCGCCATCGTTTCCTTCATCGATTGGAATGCT
>JAZSAA010000029.1:0-2803 GCA_045601625.1 Clostridia bacterium
CGCGTCTGCCAATTCCGCCATTCCCGCATAGATGGTGGGCAGGGGTGGATTCGAACCACCGAAGCGTTCCGCGGCAGATTTACAGTCTGCTCCCTTTGGCCACTCGGGAACCTACCCACATTTCCCATGTTGCCCAGCTTCAAAGATGGAGCTGGCGATGGGACTTGAACCCGCAACCTGCTGATTACAAATCAGCTGCTCTGCCAATTGAGCTACGCCAGCCTATCCTTCGATCGACGGCGACACCTTTCAGCATCCGGCTTCAAGTGCCTCATTGCGTCGGCAACAATAAGTATTATACACGTTTTTCCCGGATTGTCAATACCTTTTTTTGTTGAGTTTTGTTTTCGTCAAAAAGCAAAGGTTGGGGCCGGTCAGAGTTCGACCGGCCTTTCGCGATGGGGGATGGGGCCGCGGCGCTCCTGGGGAGCCGCCTCCATGGCGTCCACCCAGTGGTTCAGCAGCTTGCGCAGCAGCGCGGCCAGCTGGTCCTGCTGCTCGTCGGTCAGGGCGGCGAAGGGATCGTCCTCCGGGAGTTCGTCGGCTGTGGGGATGGCTTTGCGACCCGCTTCGGTGATGCGCAGCAGGTTGCCCCGGCGATCCTCCGCCTTTTCCCGGACCAGGTAGCCCTTGCCCTCCAGCTTGGTGAGCAGCTCGCTCAGGGAGCCGGGCTGTATGCCCAGCATCTGCTGGAGCTCCCGCTGGGAGAGCACGTCCCGCCCGGCCAGTATGGACAGCACCAGCGCCTGGCTCTTCGCCGGACCGCTCTGGGGACGCCGCTGGGCCATGCGCCCGGCCATGTCGATCAGGTCCATCAGGTCGCTGTCGTCGATGCGCTGCTTCAGGAACCGGGGATCGGGGCGGCGCGGCGGCATGCCGCCCGGACTAAAGCCGCCTGGGCCGAAGCCATGGCCACCGGGCCTTCCGGGTCCGCCGTGCCCCCTGGGCATGCAACGGGGACCCTCGTCGGGACCGGCAAAACAGCGGGGCATGGTCTCGTATGCCTCCCTGCCGTGCCGGAAGCCGCCGCGCAGTATGCATTCAGGAGCGTCGTCAAATCGGCCGCCGCGGTGATGGCGTCCATCCATAGGGTTGTTCATCGGATCATACATCATGTTCATCCGTCCTTTCTTTGTTTTGGTACCTAAATGATACCATGGACGGGTTTTAATGTCAAGGTACCGAAATGTATATTTACAAAAAAGTCATAAATCGAAGGGCTATATCCAGCAGTCGAACAGCGCCAGCAGATCCCGGTAGACCTCCATGTGATTGGTGTGGTTCAGAAGTTCATGGCGCATGTCGGGATACATGCGGCTGGTGACGGTGCGGTAGCCGTCGCGGCGCAGGCGTTCCACGGCGTCGTTGAAGCCCTCCTCGTCCGGGGCGCAGGCATCCTGGGCGCCGGATAGGAAGTGGACGGGGAGGCCGGGATGCGCGGCGGTAACGGGCTTGTAGGCGTCCCGCATCAGCGTCAGCAGCGCCCTGTAGCCGTTCAGGGTGAAGGGGAAGCCGCACAGCGGGTCGGCGTCGTACTTCTGCACGTTGTCCTGGTTGGTGCTCAACCAGGCGTTGGCGCTGCCGGACTTCGGGTTGCCCCTGTTGAAGCTGCCGGTGGTCATGTTCACGAACATCCGGCTGATGTAGCGCTCGCCTTTGACAGCGGTCATCGCCCGGTTCAGCGCGAGGCCGGCGCCGGTGGCGGGGTTGCGCCCGGGACTGCCGCAGACCACCAGGCCGTCGATGTCGCCGTCGTAGCGCTGCCGGTAGACCCGCACGGCCAGCGAGCCCATGCTGTGGCCGAAGAGAAACAGCTTGCAGCCGGGATAGCGGTCGCGGAACCACAGCGTCAGCTGGTGCAGGTCCTCCACCAGGGCGTTCGCGCCGCCGGTGTAGGAGTAGCCCAGGTCGTCGGGTTTGCGTATGCTGCCGCCGTGCCCCCGATGGTCGTTGATCAACACCGCGTAGCCATGATCGGCCAGGTACGCCATGAAGGCCAGGTAGCGCTCCTTGTGCTCGGCCATGCCGTGGGCCAGCTGGACCAGCGCCTTTGGCGCGCCGGAATCGGGCGTTGCCAGGCAGACGGACAGTGGCAGGCCGTCCGCCTGGGAGGGTATCGTGAGGTTTTCGAGCCTGGACATGGGCAATTCCTCCTGCCGGTTGATGCAAAAAAGCGGCACGATTGTATTCGTGCCGCTTTGGGGACGGTGATTATTCCTCGATGGGAGCGTCCTCGCCGGGGATGTCGGCGATGTCGTACTCGCCCTCGTCATTGACGGAATCCATCGCTTCGTCCTCCAGGACCTCGCGGATGGACAGGGAGATGCGCTTGGCTTCGGTGTTGACGTCCAGCACCTTCACGCGCACGATATCGCCTTCCTTGACCTCGTCCTCGACCTTCGCGATGCGGGTGAGGGCGATCTGGCTGATGTGCACCAGGCCGTCCAGGCCAGGCTCCAACTCGACGAACGCGCCGAAGCTGGCGATGCGAACGACCTTGCCCTCAACCACGGAGCCCACGGGATACTTCTCGCCGGCGACGGTCCAGGGGCGGGGCTGGGTCTCCTTGTAGGACAGGGAGATGCGCTCGCGCTCGGGGTCGATGTTCTTGATCTTGACGTCGATTTCCTGGCCAACGGAAACGACCTCGGAGGGGTGCTTTACGCGGCCCCAGCTCAGATCGGTGACATGCACGAGGCCGTCCACGCCGCCGATGTCCACGAAGGCGCCAAAGTCCGCCAGGCGGCGCACGATGCCCTTCACCACGGAGCCCACTTCCAGGGACTCCCAGATCTTCTTCTTC
>JAZSAA010000030.1:0-2501 GCA_045601625.1 Clostridia bacterium
GGCTTGCGCTTCAGGGCGACGACGCGCTTGCGAATGAACTCACTGAAACCCTTGGGCTGGTTTGCCATGTCTCATCGATCCCCTTTCCGTATGGCGTTGGTGGTTTCCTTGTCGAAGAAGTGCTTGCGCTTGAAGCCCAGGTTGACGGTATCGCCGTTTTTGTAATCTGTCCAGCCGCGCAGCTTGGCGGTGACGCGGATATTGTCACCCATGTGGCCGTGCACGAGGGTATTCATGCCCAGGTTCTCGTTGGAGAACACCTTCACCGGCAGCGTGCCGCCCTCGACGATGTCCTCCGGGCGCACGCCCAGGATAATGGCCTTGCGGTTGTAATCCGAAAGCGTCGCCTTCTCCGCGTCGGAAAGCGCCACCTCGAAACCCTTGCCGTGCAGCGCACCGTTTTCAAAGGTCACGTCGAAGAAGTTCATCGGCGGCAAGCCGATCAAGCCGGCAACGAAGGTGTTGTTGGGCGAATCGTACAGCTCCAGCGGCGTGCCGATCTGCTGCACATGGCCCATGGACATGCAGACGATGCGGTCCGCCAGGGTCAGCGCCCCGGTCTGGTCGTGGGTGACGTACATCATCGTGGCGTTCAGCCGCTTGTGCAGAAGCAGGATCTCCCGCCGGGTCGCCCCGCGCAGCTTGGCGTCCAGGTTGGAAAGGGGCTCGTCGAACAGGAACACCTTCGGGTTGCGCACGATGGAACGGCCCATCGCCACGCGCTGCCGCTGGCCGCCGGAGAGCTGGGAGGGCTTCTTGTTCAGCTGGCTGGTCAGGCCCAGGATGTCCGCCGCCGCCAGCACCTTTTTATGGATGACGTTGGGGTCCTCCTTGCGCAGCAACAGCGAAAAAGCCATGTTTTCATAGATGGTCATGTGGCCGTACAGGGCGTAGTTCTGGAACACCATCGCCATGTCCCGGTCCTTGGCCGGGGCGCGGGTGATGTCCTTGCCGTCCAGCAGCAGATGGCCGTTGGAGATGTCCTCCAGGCCCGCGACCATCCGCAGCGTGGTGGACTTGCCGCAGCCCGAGGGGCCGACCAGCACGATCAGCTCGCCATCGCCGATGTCGATGTTGAAATCGTACACCGCCTGGACGTTGTTGTCGTATACTTTATCGATATGCTGTAAGCTCAACTGTGCCATGGTGCGCCCTCCTATGCCTTCTGGCCTTCCAGCCCGGCGATGTGCGCCTTCAGCGCGCGGCTCTTGGTAAAGTTCACCGCCGCGGCCACGAACAGGCAGGCGGCCGAGGCCGCGAGGTAGATCACGGCGCGGACAAATTGCCCGTTGCTCATCGCCAGTATTTCCTGGCCAGCCACGGTGACCGACGTGGCGTGGGCCTGCGTCGGCCAGATGAATATCCGGACGATCTGCCCCGCCCCCAGCGCGCACAGCACCCAGGAGAAGCCCTGCCGGTAGTTCTTCACGCCCTCGGAGGCCAGGAAGGCCGCCAGCATGAACACCAGGTTATAGAGGATGGAAGCGCCCATCAGCAAGTTGTAGTAGAATTCCAGATTGATTTGATAGAGGCTGACAAAGTAGATCGCGTCAAACACGATGGCCAGCAGGACCAGCCGCGAGGACGTGGTGTTCTTTGTAAAGCGCATGCGATCGAGGCGAACGGACTGGTCGTTCATCATGCCGACACCGCCTTTCCTGCTTCAATCAGTTTCTTTTCGTTCTTCATAAGGCTCATCTTCCACACCGCACTGACGATCAGCAGGACCACGACGAGCAGCGCGAAGGCGAAGATGGCGGTGTTGACGTCGAACCAGAAGGTCGAGTCGGTAAAGGTGCCCGCCCTGGACAGGCGGCGTTCCAGCTGGGCGAAGTCCACGGTGGACAGGTACTGGGCCTTGTAGGCCGCGATCTGCCCGTGGGCCCACAGGGCCACGCCGATGTTGGCCACGGCGTTGACGCAGATGGCCACGTAGTTGCCGACGTAATACTTCCTGCGGGAATGGGTATTGGTGATAAACAGCAGGCAGGAGGCCAGCAGCAGGCCGATGCCTGCCTTCAGCAGCGACTGGTTGAAGCCCTGCATGTCGTAGTAGATCATGGCGCCTGCCACCTTGACCGAAGACGGGTCGTCAGGCACCGGAATCATCGTGTACAGCATATCGTACAGATCCGTCATGATGCCCAGCGCGTACAGGAATACCAGCGCGCTTGCCGCAATGGACAGGAAACACGCGATGCGCTGCATTTTCATCTGTTTCTTATACATGTCGACCTTCCCCCGATCAGTGGTTCCCTTCCGCCCGGCCGGGGCCGGGCGGAAGGGACGTTTGTTCCTCAGTCAGCAACCGTCCAGGCCGCCGCTGCAAACGGCGTCCGTTTATCGGTGACGGATGCTTCATACTAAGCTCAATCTAAAAGTAAACATATGCGGAGCAGATTTTTCGTTCTGCCTAAGCAGAGCGGAGGGAGGCGATGCAGCGCATCGTTGACCGCAGCGAGGCAACGGCAGGGCGGAAAAGATGCCCGCAGATGGTTGCA